>NZ_JBMDJL010000027.1:0-83930 GCF_057809175.1 Pseudomonas sp. FG43 | reverse complement strand
GCTCGTCGGGCTCATAACCCGAAGGTCGTCGGTTCAAATCCGGCTCCCGCAACCATATGCAGTACCGTAAAAGGCCCGCCCACAAAGCGGGCCTTTTGCATTGCGGCATCAGTGTGTTTTGCAGTTAGCAAGCTAACGCCCGTTAACTGGCAGCAAACAGGATTAATTTTCGGGTTTTCTGCATTAAAGGTTGACACATCTGGATTCGGCTGTAGAATGCCGCCACACAGACGCGGGATGGAGCAGCCTGGTAGCTCGTCGGGCTCATAACCCGAAGGTCGTCGGTTCAAATCCGGCTCCCGCAACCAAACATCAAAAGAGGCTAATCGAAAGATTGGCCTTTTTTGTGCCTGATGAAAAAGCATGCGACCAACGATGCTAACTGTCTGACAAAAAAAGACTATTTCTCCCGCCCCCTGAAACCCTATCATCACGTACGTAACGTAATATTTCCGTGTCCGACAGTTTTTCTATGTGCTGCCGATAGAATCATTACGAGACGCTGTAGGAAAAATCGGCTACGGCACGCTTCAATGCGGCATGACACAACGTAGTCATTTTTGTTACATACGCCTAAGCTGAATCAAAGCTGAACGGCACCCGCTCAAGCCATTCGCAGTTCGCCCATGAGACGTTGACGCGATAACATCTCGAAATATTTTTTGCGTAGGGATTGGTAACTTGGCTGCATACCTCCATCCTGTCGCGCACGATCCAAGGAGTGATTGATGCGCGACAACCCGTCAGATACCAACGAAGCAGTTGCTGCAAATAGTTCGATAAAAACTGTCCGCTTCCGCTGGCTGGAACTGCTCAGCAAGTACCGACAACCCATAGGGTTGGCAGTCATGCTGATACTGTTCGGCATGGCCTTGATCGCCTGTCGCCACATGCTGATCGAGATGGACTTCTTTGCTCTGCGCGACTCGCTGTTCGCAGTGCCCCTGCCCTCTTTGGGCGGCGCTCTGCTGGCTGCTGTAATCGGCTTCGTCATTCTGATGGGCTACGAGCTGTCCGCCAGCCGCTATGCAAACGTCAACCTGCCGACCCGCACCTTGTTACTCGGCGGCTTTACCTCATTTGCAATTGGCAATGCCGTAGGCCTGTCAATGCTCTCGGGCGGCTCGGTACGTTACCGGCTGTATTCTCGCCATGGCATCGGAGCGATGGAAATCGCCCGCATGACCCTGTTCGCCAGCCTGTCGCTGGGCTGCGCCTTGCCTCCCCTGGCGGCAGTAGCGACCCTGAGCAACTTGTCCGGCGCTTCCCTGGCACTGAAACTTCCAACCGATGTACTGGCAGTTATCGCTACCGCAGTCCTGGTCGGTAGCGTCTTGCTGGCGATTGCGGTCTATCGCCGTCGCCTGCCGGAACAGACCATCCCGCACAATATTCTGGTCAGAGCCGGCCGACGCACCTTGCGTCTTCCAGACCTGCGCCTGACGCTGATCCAACTGGTCATTACCGCTCTGGACGTGGTCGCCGCAGCAATGGTGCTTTACCTGCTGCTGCCGTCAGCACCGCCACTGGGCGCTTTCATACTCATTTACCTGCTGGCCCTGGCCGCAGGCGTACTGAGCCATGTACCGGGCGGCGTAGGGGTTTTCGAGGCGATTCTACTGGCAGCTTTCGCCAACGAACTGGGCGCCGCGCCATTGGCAGCGGCCTTGCTGCTGTATCGCCTGATTTATGTGGTGCTGCCTCTGCTGCTGGCCTGCCTGACACTACTGTTTACCGAAGCCCAGCGCCTGCTGCCCACCCGCCAGGCCATGCGCGTAGCTTCGGGGCTGGCCGCACCGATCCTGGCGCTGCTGGTGTTCCTGTCCGGTGTGGTCTTGCTGTTCTCAGGTGCCACACCGGAAATCGACACCCGCCTGGAAAACGTCGGCTTCATGATTCCACATCGCCTGATCAATGCCTCGCACTTTGGCGCCAGCCTGGTAGGCGTGCTTTGCCTGTTATTGGCCCAAGGCCTGCGGCGGCGATTGTCGGCGGCGTGGATGCTGACGGTCATTCTGCTGCTTGTGGGCGCAGTCCTGTCGATGCTCAAGGGCTTCGACTGGGAGGAAGCAAGCCTGCTGCTGCTGACGGCAGGCCTTCTGGCCACCTTCCGCCGTTCGTTCTATCGCCCAAGCCGTCTGCTTGAGCTGCCCTTCTCGCCGCTTTACCTGATTGCCAGCGCCTGCGTTGTAGGGGCATCGATCTGGTTGCTGCTGTTTGCCTATCAAGACGTACCTTATAGTCACCAGCTCTGGTGGCAATTCACCCTCGACGCCGATGCGCCACGGGGCCTGCGCTCCGCACTGGGCAGCGCGGTGTTGCTGGTTGTGGTCTCCCTGACCTGGCTGCTGCGCACGGCACGTCCGGTCATCAAGTTGCCGAACGCCGCAGAGCTGGACAAAGCCGCTGCAATCCTCAAGGCCTCCAGCCAGCCCGACGGCGGGCTGGTCCTGACCGGCGACAAGGCGATTCTGTTCCACCCGAACGACAACGCCTTCCTGATGTATTCCCATCGCGGACGCAGCCTTGTTGCGCTGTATGACCCGATCGGTCCGACCCAGCAACGCGCCGAACTGATCTGGCAATTCCGTGACCTGTGCGACGTCCACCACGCCCGCCCAGTGTTCTATCAGGTACGTGCAGAAAACCTGCCGTACTACATGGACATCGGCCTGACGGCGATCAAGCTGGGCGAGGAAGCTCGGGTAGACCTGCGGCGTTTCGATATCGACGCCAAGGGCAAGGAGATGAAGGACCTGCGCTACACCTGGAACCGGGGTGGTCGCGATGGCCTGTCGCTGGAGATCCACGAAGCAGGCCAGGCGCCGCTGGATGAACTCAAAGCCATTTCCGATGCCTGGCTGACCGGCAAGAATGTCCGCGAAAAAGGCTTCTCTCTTGGCCGTTTCAGCCCTGAGTACCTGAAGTATTTCCGCATTGCCATCATCCACTTCGAGGGTAAGCCGGTGGCTTTTGCCAATCTGCTGGAAACCAACAGCCTCGAACTCGCCAGCCTGGACCTGATGCGCTCGCACCCGGATGCACCGAAGCTGACCATGGAATTCATGATGGTCGGCCTGATCCTGCATTACAAACAGCAAGGCTATGCACGCTTCAGCCTGGGCATGGTGCCGTTGTCAGGCCTGCAGCCACGACGCGGTGCGCCTTTGACACAGCGTCTGGGGTCAATGGTGTTCCGCCGCGGCGAACAGCTTTACAACTTCCAGGGCCTGCGCCGCTTCAAGGACAAGTTCCAACCGGACTGGGAACCTCGCTATATGGCCGTGCCTGCCGGACTCGATCCGCTCGTGGCACTGGCTGACACCGCCGCCCTGATTGCGGGCGGCCTGACTGGATTGGTGAAACGCTGATGATTCGACGCTTTTCGCGCTATTTGCTCGCTGCCCTGGGTGTTGTGCTTCTGGTAGCACTCGGACTCTGGTTATGGAATCGCCCCGCTCCACCTGCCAGCCTTGAACGCCTGAGCCTTGACGATGGCACGCCACTGATCAGCGTGACACCGGCGACCAAGGTCAAGACCCGGATAGCCCTTGCCGTTACCGCCGAAGAGCTGTTGAGCGACAAACAACTTCTGGCTATCAGCAAGGACGCCTCGGCGCGTATCGTCCAGGTGGTCCTGCCAAAGGATGACTGCGTTCTGCAACAGAAGACCTTTCAGGCCGCTCTGCAAAAACTCGATGGTGCGCCTCTGGTCGTAGGCGGCATTGGCCCAGGCGCCACCCTGGCATGGCGCTGGCTGGCCGAACAGAAGGATGACAAGGCCCAGGCCATTTCGGTCGGTTTTGCCCTGGAGCATGTTTCCAACCCTCCTCCGGTGGTGGAGCAGGATGAAACCCCGCCACAGATCTGCGATGTTCCACTGCCGCAAAAGGCGCCACACGGTCACTGGCTGGCCGCCTGGAACGACGCCCCGGACGATCCGAGCGCCGCTTTCGTACGCGATCAGACGAACGCCGAAACCAGCATCAGCGATTACGACATCTCCCTGCCTCAAGTGCTCAACACCGAGCTTCGCCACCTGCTGCTCGGTGAAAACGACGCAGGCGGCCTGGGCATCCCGACGGTTGAAGTGCCTGTGGCCGCCAACCAGAGCGCCGACACCGTGACCCTGTTCATGTCCGGCGACGGCGGCTGGCGCGATCTGGACAAGGTCGTGGCGGGCGATATGGCGAAGATGGGTTATCCGGTGGTCGGCATTGATGTGCTGCGCTACTACTGGGAACACAAGACCCCGGAACAGACCGCCATCGACCTCACCGACCTGATGAATCACTACCGTCAGAAATGGGGTACCAAGCGCTTCATTCTGGCCGGTTACTCCTTTGGAGCCGATGTCATGCCTGCGGTCTATAACCGCTTGGCACCGGAAGATCAGAACCGCATCGACGGGATCATTCTGCTGGCCTTCGCACGCTCCGGCAGCTTCGAGATTCACGTAGACGGCTGGCTCGGCAATGCAGGCAAGGAAGCGACTACAGGCCAGGAAATGGCCAAGCTGCCAGCTTCCAAAGTGCTGTGCGTCTATGGCCTGGAAGAGAAGAAAACCAGCGGCTGTACCGATACCACCGCGGTCGGTGAAGTGATCGAACTACCGGGCGGCCATCACTTCGATGAAAACTACCCGGCACTGGCCAAGCGCCTGATCAATGCGATCAACAAGTGGCAAGGCAAGCCTGCCGCTCAATAAGCACTGATCTGTAGAAATGAAAAATCCCGGCACCGCGAGGTGACCGGGATTTTTTGTACGCCAGGAGAAACGCTACATCTCGACCTGGGTTCCCAGTTCGATCACCCGGTTATAGGGCAGCTTGAAGAAGCGCAGGTTGCCGTTGGCGTTCTTGAGCATGAAAGCGAACAGCGCTTCACGCCAGCGCGCCATGCCCACCATCTTGGAAGGAATGACTGTTTCACGACTGAGGAAGTAAGTGGTGCGCATCGGGCTGAAATCCAGATCATCCAGATGACACAGCGTCAGCGCAGCCGGGACATCCGGCTCGTCGATGAAACCGAAGTGCAGGATCACCCTGTAGAAACCTTCTCCGTAACACTCGACCTCGAAACGCTCATGGGATGGCACACGCGGCCGGTCCTCATAAACCACTGTCAGCAATACCACCTGCTCATGCAGCACCTGGTTGTGCAACATGTTATGCAGCAGCGCATGAGGCACAGCGTCGCTGCGTGCGGTCAGGAACACGGCGGTGCCCTGAACCCGGTGAGGCGGCTGCACGCGAATGCTGCCAATGAAGATCGGCAATGGCAGGCCACCTTCATCGATACGGTCGGCCAGCAACTGTTTGCCACGCTTCCAGGTCGTCATCAGGATGAACAGCGCCGCGCCCGCCAGCACCGGGAAAGCACCGCCCTGCACGACCTTCGGCACGTTGGCGGCAAAGAACAGACCATCCACCAGCAGCAGCCCCAGCAGCAAGGGGACCGCCAGCACCGCCGGCCACTTCCATAGCAGAAGCATTACCGACGACACCAGAATCGTGGTGCAGAGCATGGTGCCAGTCACGGCAACGCCATAAGCCGAAGCCAGCGCGCCGGAAGACTCGAAGCCGATCACCAGCATGACAACGCCCACCATCAACGCCCAGTTCACGGCACCGATGTAGATCTGGCCTTGCGCATCACTGGAGGTGTGCTGGATATACATGCGCGGTATGTAGCCCAGTTGAATCGCCTGCAAGGTCATGGAGAACGCACCGGAGATGACCGCCTGGGAAGCAATGACTGTCGCCAGTGTCGACAGGCCGATCAGCGGCAACAGCGCCCAGCCCGGCGCCAGCAGGTAGAACGGGTTACGCACTGCTTCGGGGTTTTCCAGCACCAATGCGCCCTGCCCGAAGTAGTTAAGGAGCAGCGCTGGCAACACCAGAATGAACCAGGCCCTTGAGATAGGCTTGCGCCCGAAGTGCCCCATGTCGGCGTACAGCGCTTCGGCACCGGTCAGCGCCAGCACGACCGCACCGAGAATCGCGACACCGATTCCGGGATGCAGGATGAAGAAACGGATCGCCCACATCGGGTTCACCGCATTCATCACCTCAGGCGAATGCATGATGCCATAGACACCCAGCGCGCCCAGCACCACGAACCAGGTGACCATTACCGGACCGAACAGCACACCGATACGGGCCGTACCGTGCTTCTGGATCAGGAACAGGCCAACCAGCACAATCAGCGCCATCGGCACGATCCAGTGCTCAAGCCCGTCAAAGGCAAGCTCCAGCCCTTCCATCGCTGAAAGCACCGAAACAGCGGGGGTAATCATGCTGTCGCCATAAAACAGAGCGGCACCAAACAGCCCGAAAACCACCATCAGCATCTGCAACCTGGGGTATTTGGTCGTCGCACGCCTGGCCAGTGCCGTCAGGGCCATGATCCCGCCCTCGCCCTGGTTGTCGGCGCGCAGGATAAAGGCCATGTACTTGAACGACACCACCCAGATCAGCGACCAGAAAATCAGCGACAGGATGCCAAGTATCGCGTCATGGGTGACTTCAACCCCATACCCTCCGTGAAACACTTCCTTGAGCGTATACAGCGGGCTCGTACCGATATCCCCATACACCACGCCCACGGCCGCGATCAGCAAACCCAGAGGTTTTGCAGTGCTTCCAGCCTCAGCATGACTGCTTGCTTGACTCATCCAATACTCCTGAAACCAGACTTGAGGTTCAAAGCACTTTGAACTTCACACCACGTAACAATTCAGATCGCACCAATTATTGACATGCGTTGGCGCAACGCCGCGAAGCATAGCGCAGCACTCGTCGTAATTCTCTGTTTAACACTGGTCATCGCACTCACTCATCGCCAGGGCTGCGCTTTTTTGACCAGACACACAGCACACGCCCAACTGGCACTTGCGCCTATTGAGCAGCACCTTTTGCCTATCGCCACAACACCTGAGGCCCCTGATCAGGTTGCTCATATTTGAGCGACGGCCTAGAATTCAGCTACGCCAATGACGCACCCAAGGGATTGCATGATCTTCATCGAAACGCCGATATTTACCTCGGACCTGAAAGAGCATTTGAACGATGAAGAATACAGAGCACTTCAGCAGCATCTAGCTCAGCATCCGGATACAGGTGCCCTTATCGAGGACACTGTAGGTTTGAGAAAAATCCGCTGGGGCGCGCATGGCAAAGGTAAGAGCGGTGGAGTACGAGTGATCTACTATCACCTGATCTCCGCAAGCCAGATACGACTGATATTGATCTATCGGAAAGGGATCATGGATACCTTGACCGATAAACAGAAGGCTCAGCTTCGAGCACTCAACAAAGGGTGGAAATGATGGAAAAGGATCTCTTCAATCGTCTTGTGGAAAGCATGACTCAAATGGATGAGATTGATCGTGGTGAGCGTCAGCCATCGCGTGAATTCCACATTGATGCGCTTCAGGTCAAAAAGATCCGTCAGGCAACGGGGCTCTCTCAGGCCTCCTTCGCCAAGCGCATTGATGTTGCAGTTGGAACTCTACGCAACTGGGAACAGGGTCGCCGTGAGCCTGAAGGTCCGGCTCGTGCGCTACTGCGTGCGATACACAACGATCCTGAACACGTGCTTGCCGCATTGAGCTGATATTTTCAGCGTGCAACGGCGCGCAGCACTCGTCGTAATTCTCTGTTTAACACTGGTCATCGCACTCACTCATCGCTAGAATTGCGCACTTTTTGATCAGAGGCGCACCAAGCGCCCAACCGGTGCCCGCGTATTGAGCCAGGCACCCTTCACGCCGAGGTTTGCCATGTCCACCGTCACCACGCCGTCCGCCCCCAAGGTAGGCTTCGTTTCCCTGGGTTGCCCGAAAGCCCTGGTCGATTCCGAGCGCATCCTGACCCAACTGCGCATGGAAGGTTACGAAGTCGTTCCGACCTATCAGGATGCGGACGTCGTTGTCGTCAACACCTGCGGTTTCATCGATACCGCCAAGGCTGAATCGCTGGAAGTGATTGGCGAAGCCATTGCCGAAAACGGCAAGGTGATCGTGACCGGCTGCATGGGCGTTGACGAAAACGTTATCCGTAACGTACACCCGAGCGTGCTGTCGGTCACCGGGCCGCAGCAGTACGAGCAAGTGGTCAATGCGGTACACGAAGTCGTGCCACCGAAGCTGGACCACAACCCGCTGATCGATCTGGTACCGCCACAAGGCATCAAGCTGACGCCACGTCACTATGCCTATCTGAAGATTTCCGAAGGCTGCAACCACAGTTGCAGCTTCTGCATCATCCCGTCGATGCGCGGCAAGCTGGTCAGCCGTCCGGTGGGCGATGTGCTCGATGAAGCCCAGCGTCTGGTCAAATCCGGCGTGAAAGAGCTGCTGGTGATTTCCCAGGACACCAGCGCCTACGGTGTCGACATCAAGTACCGCACCGGCTTCTGGAACGGTCAGCCGGTCAAGACCCGCATGACCGAGCTGTGTCAGGCACTCAGTTCGCTGGGCGTCTGGGTTCGCCTGCACTATGTCTATCCGTACCCGCACGTCGATGAGCTGATCCCGCTGATGGCCGCAGGGAAAATCCTGCCGTACCTGGATATTCCGTTCCAGCACGCCAGCCCCAAGGTGCTCAAGAACATGAAGCGCCCGGCCTTTGAAGACAAGACTCTGGCGCGTATCAAGAACTGGCGCGAACAGTGCCCGGACCTGATCATCCGCTCCACCTTCATCGTCGGCTTCCCGGGCGAAACAGAAGAAGACTTCCAGTATCTGCTGGACTGGCTGACCGAAGCCCAGCTCGACCGCGTCGGCTGCTTCCAGTACTCGCCAGTCGAAGGCGCGCCAGCCAACCTGCTGGATGCCGAGATCGTGCCGGACGACGTCAAGCAGGATCGCTGGGATCGCTTCATGGCCCATCAACAGGCCATCAGCGCCGCCCGTCTGCAGATGAAGATCGGCAAGGAAATCGAAGTTCTGATCGATGAAGTCGACGAACGCGGTGCCGTGGGTCGTTGCTTCTTCGACGCACCGGAAATCGACGGCAACGTCTATATCGGCCTCGAAGACGACAGCCCGGTCAAACCCGGCGACAAGATCATGTGCCGCGTGACCGATGCGGACGAATACGATCTGTGGGCAGAAATCATCGACTGAGGTCGAAGTTAAAGCCAGATCAGCCCCGCCCTTGAAAACGGCGGGGCTTTTTTATCTGCCTGGGTTGTCTACTCATGCACATCACGCAAAAGAGCCCATCGAAATGGACCTGTACACGCCAGACCAAAACGATTTTCAAGAACTGGCCAATCTCTGGGAACGCTCGGTACGTGCGACCCACGACTTCCTGCCGGATACTTACATCGCCACGCTCAAGGACCTGCTGTTCACGCATTATCTGGGTTCGGTCACCCTGTTCTGCACCCGCGATGAGCAACTGAACATCACCGGCTTCGCTGGCGTCAGCCGATACAAGCTGGAAATGCTGTTCATCGCACCCGAACAGCGTGGCCAGGGCCAGGGCAAGCAGCTACTCGAACACGCCATCGCGCATTTCCACATCAGCGAACTGGACGTCAACGAACAAAACCCGCAGGCCCTGGGGTTTTATCTCAAGCATGGTTTCGAGATCATCCACCGTAGCGAACTCGACGGGCTGGGGCATCCTTATCCGATCCTGAGAATGCGGCTGCCATCTCGCGAATGAATTCGCGCCCTGATGCTGATCAGTCAAGGTCATGAATTACTTTGTGGGAGGCAGCTTGCTGGCGACTTCACCTTGACTGATCGGCATTGCCCCTGCACCCGATGGTGTGAACCCGTTAATTATTCGCACCGATTATCAGGCGTGCGCAGGTACAATGGCGCCTTTCCCATCAGTAACGGCTTCTTTTCATGACAGACCCCATTCGCCTTTCCAAACGCCTTATCGAACTGGTCGGCTGCTCCCGTCGGGAGGCTGAACTGTATATCGAGGGCGGCTGGGTGACCGTGGATGGCGAGGTGGTCGAAGAGCCGCAATTCAAGGTAGGGAACCAGAAGGTCGAACTCAGCCCCGACGCCAGGGCCGAAACCCCTGAGGCAGTCACGATCATTCTGCACAAGCCCGCCTCGGCCAGTGTCGAAAGCGCTCTGCAACTGATTACTCCCGGCACCCTTTCCCAGGAACACAGCTTCGGCAAGCGCCCGCTCAAGGGCCACTTCCTGCGACTTGAAGCGATCTCGACCTTGCAAGCCAATGCCAGCGGCCTGATGGTGTTCAGCCAGGACTGGAAAATCCTGCGCAAGCTCACCGACGACCGCAGCAAGATAGAGCAGGAATATATCGTGGAAATCTCTGGCGAGATGGTTGCCCATGGCCTGAATCGCCTGAACCACGGCCTGACCTACAAAGGCAAGGAACTGCCCGCCGTCAAAGCCAGCTGGCAGAATGAGAACCGCCTGCGCTTTGCCATGAAAAACCCGCAACCCGGCATCATCGCCCAATTGTGCGAAGCCGTCGGCCTGAAGATCGTTTCGATCCGGCGCATCCGCATCGGTGGCGTCTCCATGGGCAAGTTGCCTGAAGGCCAGTGGCGCTACATGACCGCCAAGGAAAAATTCTAACCCTCCTTTTTGCAGCGCACGACACGACTCGTGCGCCGTTACAACGACTTACCAGGACTCACGCCTCATGATGAACAACGATGTACTGCGCAGCGTGCGCTATATGCTGGATATCAGTGACAGCAAGATTGTCGAAGTCACCCGGCTCACCGGCTTCGAGATCACTAAAAACGATGTGATCGCCTTTACCAAAAAGGAAGAGGAAGAAGGCTACCTCGATTGCAGCGATGAAATCATGGCGCACTTCCTCGATGGCCTGGTGATCTTCAAGCGCGGCAAGGACGACAGCCGTCCACCGCAACCCATTGAATTACCGATCACCAACAACATCGTCCTCAAGAAGCTGCGCGTCGCCTTCGAACTCAAGGAAGACGACATGCACGCCATCCTCAAATCCGTGAACTTCCCGGTATCCAAACCGGAACTCAGCGCCCTGTTTCGCAAGGTTGGCCACAACAACTACCGCGAATGCGGCGACCAGTTGCTGCGTAACTTCCTCAAGGGCCTGACCTTGCGCGTGCGCGGCTGATTCGTGACTTACAACGTCTCCCCTGTCGGGTTCGTGCGTTCCTGCTTCAAGGAAAAATTCGCGATCCCGCGCCAGCCACAACTGGCACCCGCCGCCCGTGGCTGCCTGGAGCTGGTTGCCCCTTTTGATCAGGGCGATGCGGTACAGGGGCTGGAACAGGTCAGTCATGTCTGGTTGCTGTTCCTGTTCCATCAGGCACTGGAAGACAAGCCACGGCTCAAGGTGCGTCCGCCACGCCTGGGCGGCAACCAATCCATGGGCGTGTTCGCCACACGTGCGACGCATCGCCCCAATGGTATCGGGCAATCGGTGGTCAGGCTGGACAAGGTCGAGGCTGGCAAGCTCTGGATCTCCGGCATCGATCTGCTGGACGGCACGCCGGTGCTGGATATCAAGCCCTACGTGCCTTACGCCGACGCCCTCGCGGATGCAACCAACCTCATCGCAAGCGCAGCACCGGAACTGATCCCCGTCCACTGGCAGGACAGCGCATTGGCGCAAGCCCGCCAACACGGGCAGCGTCTGGGCGAGCCTCTGGTCGAACTGATCGAACAATGCCTGGCCCAGGACCCGCGCCCGGCCTATCAGGTGCCTGCGCCGGAACGTCGCTATGGCGCGCAGTTCTGGGATATGGATGTGCGCTGGCACTATCCGCAACCGGGGCTGATCCGGGTGCTTGAGGTTGTTCCGGCAACAAATCCCGCTCAATAAAAAACCGCCTCGCTCATGAAGAGGGAGGCGGCTTTCATCAAACCGGCTTACTTCTCGACGAATGCACGCTCGATCAGGTAATCGCCTGGCTCACGCATACGCGGAGACACCGTCAGGCCGAAGCTGTTGAGCACTTCGCTGGTTTCATCGAGCATGCTCGGGCTGCCGCACAGCATGGCGCGGTCGTCCTGAGGATTGATCGGCGGCAGACCGATGTCGCTGAACAGCTTGCCGCTGCGCATCAGGTCGGTCAGGCGGCCTTCGTTCTCGAAAGGCTCACGAGTAACGGTTGGGTAGTAGATCAGTTTTTCGCGCAGCGCTTCACCGAAGAACTCGTTCTGCGGCAGGTGCTCGGTGATGAATTCGCGGTAGGCGACTTCGTTCACGTAACGTACGCCGTGGCACAGGATGACCTTCTCGAAACGCTCGTAGGTTTCAGGGTCCTGAATGACGCTCATGAACGGCGCCAGGCCAGTGCCGGTGCTCAGCAGGTACAGATGCTTGCCAGGCTTGAGGTCGTCCAGCACCAGAGTACCCGTAGGCTTCTTGCTGATGATGATCTCGTCGCCTTCCTTCAGGTGCTGCAACTGCGAGGTCAGCGGGCCATCAGGCACCTTGATGCTGAAGAATTCCAGATGCTCTTCCCAGTTAGGGCTGGCAATCGAATACGCACGCATGAGCGGGCGACCGTTAGGCTGCTGCAGACCGATCATCACGAATTGACCGTTCTCGAAACGCAGACCCGGGTCGCGGGTGCACTTGAAACTGAAGAGAGTGTCGTTCCAGTGATGGACGCTGAGGACACGCTCGTGGTTCATGTTGCTCATGTACGTAGGAACTCCTGAAAAATTCGTCTGCGCTGGGCATAAGCGCTATTGCGCGACATTCTAGTGGCAGACACAATATCTGTTAAATTAATTATCAAGATATGGGTTATCGGTTATATAGATATGCGATTTACTCTCCGTCAGCTTCAAGTCTTCGTCGCCGTTGCCCAGCAGGAAAGCGTGTCCCGTGCGGCCGTCATGCTTTCGCTCTCGCAATCGGCAGCCAGCACCTCTATTACCGAACTGGAGCGTCAATCCAGTTGCCAGTTGTTCGATCGTGCCGGCAAGCGATTGAGCCTCAACGCGACCGGACGCCAGCTATTACCTCAGGCCGTTGCCCTGCTCGATCAGGCCAAGGAAATCGAAGACCTGCTCAATGGCAAGTCCGGCTTCGGCTCGCTGGCGGTCGGCGCCACGCTGACCATCGGCAATTATCTGGCGACCCTGCTGATCGGTGGTTTCATGCAGCGTCACCCGGAAAGCCAAGTCAAGCTGCATGTCCAGAACACAGCGCATATCGTGCAGCAGGTGGCGCATTACGAAATTGATCTGGGTCTGATCGAGGGTGATTGCAGCCATCCCGATATCGAAGTGCAGTCGTGGGTCGAAGATGAGCTGGTGGTGTTCTGCGCACCTCAGCATCCCCTGGCCAAACGGGGTCACGCCAGCCTGAAGGAACTGACTCATGAAGCCTGGATTCTGCGCGAGCAAGGCTCAGGTACACGCCTGACCTTCGATCAGGCCATGCGTCATCACCGTAACGGATTGAATGTGCGTCTTGAGCTGGAACACACCGAAGCCATCAAGCGGGCGGTGGAATCGGGGTTGGGCATCGGCTGTATTTCCCGGCTGGCCCTGCGCGATGCGTTTCGGCGTGGCAGCCTTGTGGCTCTGGATACGCCGGAGCTGGATCTGTCGCGGCAGTTCTACTTCATCTGGCACAAGCAGAAGTACCAGACCTCTGCCATGCGTGAGTTTCTTGAGCTGTGCCGCGCTTTTACCGCCGGGGTCCAGCGCAGCGACGAGATCGTGATACCGAGCCTTTATTGAATATTGCGGCGGGCTCAGCCCAACAGGATCAGCCCCCAGACCACCGCGATGATGGCCAGCGCGACAAGCTGCGCGGCGCTGCCCATGTCCTTGGCATTCTTGGACAGGGGGTGCAGATCGAGAGAAATGCGGTCAATGGCCGCTTCAACCGCCGAGTTGAGCAATTCGACGATCAGTGCCAGCAGACATACGGCAATCAACAAGGCTTGCTCGGCCCTGCTGACGTTGACCACGAAAGACAACGGGATCAGCACGACATTGAGCAGCACCAGTTGACGGAAAGCCGCTTCGCCCTTGAAAGCAGCCGTCAGACCGTCAAGAGAATAACCAGCAGCATTGAGGATACGTTTCAGGCCGGTCTGGCCCTTGAAGGGTGAAGGCATGGATAGACTACTGTGTCGAAAAGATGAGGAAAGCTAAGGCAAGACAGGTCAAAAAAGCGTGAACCCGATTAATTGGCTGAAACAGACTCCAGCTGTTGCAGCAACAACGCAGCCTGGGTTCGTGTGCGGACCCCCAGCTTGCGGAAAATCGCCGTGACATGCGCCTTGATCGTTGCTTCAGAGACACTGAGCTCATAGGCGATCTGCTTGTTCAACAAGCCTTCACAGACCATGGTCAATACACGGAACTGCTGTGGCGTCAGGCTGGCAAGGCCGGCACTGGCCGCCTTGGCTTCATCCGACACACTGACCACTTCGTTGACTTGCGGCGGCCACCAGACATCGCCATCAAGAACAGTACGCACTGCCTGCTGAATGATTTCCAGAGAACTGGACTTGGGAATGAAGCCACTGGCGCCGAACTCACGGGAGCGCACCACGATTGAGGCTTCTTCCTGAGCGGAGATCATGACCACCGGGATTTGCGGATACTGACCCCGCAGCAACACCAGCCCGGAAAAACCGTAGGCCCCCGGCATGTTCAGATCCAGAAGGACAAGATCCCAGTCGGTCTTCTGCGCCAGATGAGATTCGATCTGGGCAATGCTCTCCGCCTCGACCAGCCGTGCATCAGGCCCAAGGCCAATGCTCAACGCCTGATGCAACGCGCTACGAAACAGCGGGTGATCATCGGCGATCAGGATGTCGTAGGTCATTTTTTGATCCTGTTTTTATAGTGCGAGCCGACAGGGCACATTCACGCCAAGCCAACAAGTTCAGCGCTCAAGCGGCGCCAAGCATGCCCAGCCAGGCAGGAGTGGTCAAGCTTGATACGGCCTTGATTCCAATCTGAACTGGCAATCAGCCTCTATCTGGAGCGCAGACTCCTGCGCCATCAAAGAAAAGCCTTCAGATAACTGTGGGCCGCATCATCCGGGTCGATTGGCCTTTGGAACTTGGCCCCGAGATAGTGGGCGCTGAATACATCCAGATAAGCATCCAGCACACTACTGGCGCTGGTATCTTCAGCCAGTTCCAGGCACAACGCAGCAACCTCGGCCGTACAGAAATGGTCATCGCGCCGGGAACGGCGCAGCCGATAACGCGAGATCTGCTCCGGCTCCAGACTCAAAACCGGGAACCGCTCAAGATACGGGCTCTTGCGGAACATTTTGCGCGCTTCCGTCCAGGTCGCATCCAGCAGAATGAACAACGGACGCTTGCCTTCTTCACGCGCAACCCGGGTTACAACCCGCTCCCTGGCGACGAATTCACCCGGAAACACAATATAAGGCTGCCACTGCGGGTCATCCAGCAAAGCCAGCAGTTGCTCGTCGACTTCGATCCGCGACCAGCCAAAGGCGTGGGTATCCTGAATGACATCGGCGATCAGCCAGCCGGTATTGGTCGGCTTCAGCGGCTCGGTGTCATACATCAACAGGCACATGCCAGACGTTGCAGCGACCTTGGGCCGCCAGGCACACAGGCAATAGCTGGATATCACCCGGCAATCCGTACAGCGCGGCGCTCGGGAACCACGGGCAATGAAAGGCTTGGTGCTACGGGCCAGGCGCTGATCGCGCAGGCGGGAAACAGCATGGCTCATTGAAAGACACGCCCGCTGAAGAAAGGCATCGACACAGCAAAAACTCGACAGGGGTAAAAAGTCTGCGCAGTTTACCAGAGCCCTGCCGGTTCAACCTGCTTTCGAGCCAGTTGGTCCTGACCTATACTGGCGCGCCACTGGAAACGCGCCGTGGGCGGGTTATTCTGAACACACGTTGAAGTTGCTGGTCAAACCGGCCAGCCACTGAATCAGGAGAGTTTGATGCTGCGCCTCATCGCCCCAACCCTTACGCTTTTACTCGTCGCCCCGTTGTGCGCGCAGGCAGCGTCAAAGCAGGAATTCGAGCTCAGCAGCATGCTGGAAAAAGTAGCCAAGGAAAGCAGTATCGGAACGCCAAGGGCAATCAACGAAGACATTCTGGACCAGGGCTACACCGTCAACGGCAAGGAGCTGATCAACCACCTGAGCGTGCGCGAAGGTCAGGCCCGGCAAATGCGCGCCAACCCGGACGCCGTACGCAGCCAGTTGGGTAACAGCGTTTGCCACAACAATGGCTACCGCCAACTGATGACCAAGGGTGCCGTACTCAAATACCAGTTCACCGAGTACAAGACCAACCGCCCGATCATCAGCCAGACCTTCCAGGCCTCGGACTGCGCAGTAAAGAAATCTGGCAAATAAGCAGCATCCCTCGCTTCACCACGCGCCGTCACTCAGGCGGCGCGCTCCTCTTTGTATCCCTCCTCCCAGCCCTTGAGCAGATAGATAATCGATAGCCTTTTAGAGGAAAGCGAGACATTTTCGGGCCATCATATAACCTGAAGAAAGCTTCTATCATCGGCAAAGTACGATGTTTTGTGATCCTGACGGGAGTCTCGCCCGGATCAAGCCATTCTGCAGGAGGAGAAATCTTGAATGCCGTATGTACCTAACGATGTTCTATCGCAACATTTTCAGAGCAATGGCCTGGATATCACCAGCAAGATCGAGGAGCACATCAATCAGGTCGCTCCTGACAGCCCCAACCTGCCTTTGTACCGAGACATGATCCTGACCGTCCTGCGCATGGCCGAAGATGGCCGTAACCGCTGGGACGCCAAGATAACGCTGCAAACACTGCGCGAGCTGGACAGAGCATTCCGGGTGCTGGAGCGTTTCAAGGGACGCCGTAAAGTGACGGTGTTCGGCTCGGCCCGTACGCCAGTGGAACACCCTCTTTATGCGCAGGCCAGGGATCTTGGGGGAAAACTGGCTCGCTCCGACATGATGGTCATCACCGGTGCAGGTGGCGGCATCATGGCTGCTGCACACGAAGGGGCCGGTCGTAACAACAGCCTGGGCTTCAATATCACCCTTCCCTTTGAGCAGCATGCCAATGCGACCGTGGAAGGGACTGAAAACCTCCTGCCATTCCACTTCTTCTTTACCCGCAAGCTGTTCTTCGTCAAGGAGGCCAATGCTCTGGTGCTATGCCCTGGAGGCTTCGGAACACTGGACGAAGCCCTGGAAGTACTGACACTGATCCAGACCGGCAAAAGCCCGCTGGTGCCTATCGTGCTGCTGGATACGCCGGGCGGAAACTTCTGGCAGAGCGCACTGGACTTCATCAAGAACCAGTTGGAGGTCAACCACTACATTCTGCCAGCCGATATGAAACTGATGCGGCTGGTTTACAGCACCGACGAGGCTGTCGAAGAAATCAACAGGTTCTACAGTAACTTTCACTCCAGCCGCTGGCTGAAGAACAAGTTCGTGATTCGCATGCATCACCCGCTCAACGAGCAGGCACTGGCGCACATCCAGAAAGCCTTTGCCGATATCTGCAGCAGCGAAGACTTCCATCAGCACACTTATCAGGGAGAAGAACACGACGAAGCGCAATTCAGTGACCTGACACGCCTTGCATTTTCATTTACAGGGCGTAATCAAGGCCGGCTTCGCGAGTTGATCGACTACATCAACCTGCCAGAGAACCTTGTCAGGAAAGCCTGATATCCGCACTGGATACCTGGCTAATCATCCTCGCCACGGCCGCTCAACAAGCGGCCGATCATATCCAGCGGATACCCGCGATAGCTCAGGAAACGGCCTTGCTGGGCGCGCTCGCGTGCATCGGCAGGCAACCTGCCAGCAAATTTGCGTTGCCAGGTTTCGTACAGACGGGCTTGCCAGTCGACACCGCACTCCCTGAGCGCTTCTTCAATATCGCCTCGCTGCAAGCCACGCTGCCCCAGCTCTTCACGAATACGCAAAGGGCCATAGCCCGAACGTGCCCTGGAGGAAACGAAGCTTTCAAGATAGCGGGATTCAGAGAGCAGCCCTTCCTCGACCAGACGGTCAAGGGCGGACTCGATATGCTCGGGAGAAGCGCCGCGCTGACGCAGCTTGCGCGTCAGCTCGACTCGACCGTGCTCGCGTCGCGCGAGCAGGTCCATTGCGGTTCGTCGTACGGCGACAGTGGTATCGAGCACAACAGGCATGAGGCTTGATCAGATATCTGCGTCGATTTCAGCCATGTCATCGGCATCGGCCGATTCACGGGAGCCAACAGCCTTGGTGTCGACACCTGGAGTCAGCAGCTTGTCGCGGATCTGCTTCTCAAGTGCAGCGCCGATTTCCGGGTTATCCGCCAGGAACTTCGCCGAGTTGGCTTTACCCTGACCGATCTTGCTGCCTTGGTAGCTGTACCACGCGCCGGACTTCTCGACAAAGCCATGCAACACAGCCAGGTCGATGATTTCACCGTTGAGGTAGATACCCTTGCCGTAAAGAATCTGGAACTCTGCCTGACGGAACGGCGGAGCAACCTTGTTCTTCACGATCTTGACGCGGGTTTCACTACCCACCACTTCATCGCCTTCTTTCACGGCGCCGGTGCGGCGAATATCCAGACGTACCGAGGCGTAGAACTTCAGAGCGTTACCACCGGTGGTGGTTTCAGGGCTGCCGAACATCACGCCGATTTTCATACGGATCTGGTTGATGAAGATGACCAGACAGTTGGCGTTCTTGATGTTACCGGTGATCTTGCGCAGCGCCTGAGACATCAGACGTGCTTGCAGACCAACGTGCATGTCACCCATTTCGCCTTCGATTTCGGCCTTGGGTACCAATGCGGCAACGGAGTCGACGACGATGACGTCGACGGCATTGGAGCGCACCAGCATGTCGGTGATTTCCAGGGCCTGCTCACCGGTGTCCGGCTGCGAAACCAGCAGGTCGTCGACATTGACGCCCAGCTTGCCGGCGTATTCAGGGTCCAGTGCGTGCTCGGCATCGACGAACGCACAGGTTGCGCCTGCTTTCTGGGCTTGAGCGATGACCGAAAGGGTCAGCGTGGTTTTACCCGAAGACTCGGGACCGTAGATTTCAACGATCCGGCCTTTAGGCAAGCCGCCGATACCCAGTGCGATATCCAGACCCAGCGAACCGGTGGAAATAGAAGGAATAGCCTGACGATCATGGTCACCCATGCGCATTACGGCACCTTTACCGAATTGACGCTCGATCTGACCCAGGGCCGCAGCCAAGGCTTTCTTCTTGTTGTCGTCCATTGAAGTCCTCACGTAATCAAATTCAATTTAGGGCCTGAGCGATCAGAACACCTGTATAAGTAGACAGTATTATTCCACAGCGATGAGCGCTCGCCTACCCCTGTTTTGGCATTTCTCCAACAGCAAGCTGTATCAGCCCCTCTAGCGCGGCCTTAACCGTTTGTCGGCGCACTTCATCGCGGTCGCCGTCGAACTGTCGACGCTGAGCGACAAGCGTCTCTCCCATGCCCCAGGACAGCCATACCGTGCCGACCGGCTTTTCAACCGAACCACCGCCAGGCCCTGCCACGCCACTGACGGCAACGGCGAAACGAGCGCCACTTTTCTCCTGCGCACCACGCACCATGGCTTCCACGACGGGCTGGCTGACTGCGCCGTGTGTCACAAACAGCTCGGCAGGCACATCGAGCTGCCGGGTTTTCTGAGTATTGGAATAGGTCACATAGCCGGCTTCGAACCAGGCAGAGCTGCCACCGATACGGGTAATGGCTTCGGCAATCCCGCCGCCCGTACAGGACTCTGCGGTAGTGACCTGAGCATTGATGGCTTTTAGATGCTTGCCGAGCGATTCGGCAAGCCGGGTAATTTCATCCACGATCTTTTCCTGTAACAACCGAACGGAGCGAGCCAAAGCGGCCACCTGAGCAGCCGCTCGCTCATGGGGCAACTATGACTCTTTTTTCTTCGGACAGGGTTTGCGGATCGTCTCAACGGTTGTTTCTTTCGGGCGGCGCCTGGCCTCTTCGACAGGAATGAAGCGCCCGCTACCAGAATCCCGTGCTCGTTTGTTCGCCATATAAAAATCCTTTTTTATAAGGTGCCGCCCGTCATTGGGCGACAACGCTGAAAGTCTATACAGCCGATCCACATCACGGGTCGTCTGGAAACCTTCGGTGACGAAACAGGAAGTGTCGGCCATGCCTGCGCTATGAGGGTGTGCGTGGTAACCTTGCGCCCATCGCAAAAACACGGCAGACAGCCCTCGGCACGAGAGGGGTTACATGTCACACCCTGAAATTTGCCCCACCCTTCCAACGAACTTGCCTAACCTACTGATGAATAAAGCAATTTCCGATCTCTCTTCGCACACCCCCATGATGCAGCAGTACTGGAAGCTGAAGAACCAGCATCCCGATCAGCTGATGTTCTACCGCATGGGCGACTTCTATGAAATCTTCTACGAAGACGCCAAAAAAGCCGCCAGGCTGCTGGATATCACCCTGACTGCGCGTGGCCAGTCGGCCGGTCAAAGCATCCCCATGTGCGGCATTCCGTACCATGCAGCCGAAGGGTATCTGGCCAAGCTGGTAAAACTGGGCGAATCAGTGGTGATCTGCGAACAGATCGGCGACCCGGCGACCAGCAAAGGGCCGGTAGAGCGTCAGGTCGTGCGTATCATCACACCGGGCACCATCAGTGACGAAGCCTTCCTTGACGAGCGCCGGGACAACCTGCTCGCGGCGGTCCTGGGTGACGAGCGTCTGTTTGGTCTGGCGGTCCTGGATATCACCAGCGGCAACTTCAGCGTGCTTGAAATCAAGGGCTGGGAAAACCTGCTGGCAGAGCTGGAACGTATCAACCCTGTCGAGCTGCTGATTCCCGACGACTGGCCTCAGGGCCTTCCGGCAGAAAAGCGCCGCGGCTCGCGTCGTCGTGCGCCTTGGGATTTCGAGCGCGATTCAGCGCATAAAAGCCTGTGCCAGCAATTCGCGACTCAGGATCTCAAGGGCTTTGGCTGCGAAAACCTGACACTGGCCATTGGTGCCGCAGGCTGTCTGCTGAGCTATGCCAAGGAAACCCAGCGCACCGCATTGCCGCACTTGCGCAGCCTGCGCCACGAGCGCCTGGACGACACCGTGGTGCTGGATGCCGCCAGCCGCCGCAACCTTGAGCTGGACACGAACCTGGCTGGCGGACGCGACAACACGCTGCAATCGGTCATGGACCGCTGCCAGACAGCCATGGGCACGCGCTTGCTGACCCGCTGGCTCAATCGCCCACTGCGCGACCTGACAGTTCTCCAGGCCCGACAGACTTCGATCGGCTGCTTCCTGGAAAGCTACCGCTTCGAGAGCCTGCAACCGCAGCTCAAGGAAATCGGTGACATCGAGCGCATCCTGGCGCGTATCGGCCTGCGCAACGCCCGTCCACGGGACCTTGCACGCCTGCGTGACGCTCTGGGCGCGCTGCCGGAGCTGCAACAGGCGATGACCAGCCTGGAAGCACCGCATCTGCAACAGTTGGCCCGGACCACAAGCACCTACCCGGAACTTGCAGACCTGCTGCAACGGGCGATCATCGATAACCCGCCCGCCGTGATTCGCGACGGCGGCGTGCTGAAGACCGGCTACGATGCCGAACTGGACGAGTTGCAGTCGCTGAGCGAGAACGCCGGCCAGTTCCTTATCGACCTGGAGGCACGGGAAAAGGCCCGTACCGGCCTTGCCAACCTGAAAGTCGGCTATAACCGCGTACACGGCTACTTCATCGAGCTGCCCAGCAAGCAGGCCGAGCAGGCGCCAGCCGACTATATCCGTCGCCAGACCCTCAAAGGCGCAGAGCGCTTCATTACGCCCGAACTGAAAGAGTTCGAGGACAAGGCGCTGTCAGCCAAGAGCCGCGCCCTGGCACGAGAAAAAATGCTCTACGAGGCCTTGCTGGAAGACCTGATCGGTCATCTGGCACCGCTGCAGGACACCGCTGCGGCTCTGGCCGAGCTGGACGTCTTGAGCAATCTGGCCGAACGCGCACTGAATCTGGATCTCAATTGCCCGCGCTTCTCAAGCGAACCGTGCATGCGCATCGATCAGGGCCGTCATCCGGTGGTCGAACAAGTATTGTCCACACCGTTCGTGGCCAACGACCTGTCTCTGGATGACAACACCCGCATGCTGGTGATTACCGGCCCGAACATGGGCGGTAAATCGACCTACATGCGTCAGACCGCATTGATCGTATTGCTCGCTCACATTGGCAGCTTTGTTCCGGCCGCCAGTTGCGAACTGTCTCTGGTCGACAGGATCTTCACCCGTATCGGCTCCAGCGATGATCTGGCGGGCGGACGCTCGACATTCATGGTGGAAATGAGCGAAACCGCCAATATCCTGCATAACGCAACCGACCGCAGCCTGGTGCTGATGGACGAAGTCGGACGCGGCACCAGCACATTCGACGGTCTTTCGCTGGCCTGGGCTGCGGCAGAATGTCTCGCCCAGTTGCGCGCCTACACCTTGTTCGCCACTCACTATTTCGAGCTGACGGTGCTGCCCGAGAGCGAGCCGCTGGTGAGCAACGTGCACCTGAACGCGACCGAGCACAACGAACGGATTGTCTTCCTGCACCGGGTTCTTCCCGGGCCGGCAAGCCAGAGCTATGGCCTGGCAGTGGCACAACTGGCGGGGGTTCCAGCCAAAGTGATCACGCGCGCCAAGGAACATTTGCTGCGACTGGAAACCACCAGCCTGCCCCATGAGCAACCTCGACCAAAACCCGGAAAACCGGCAGCGCCCATGCAAAGCGACATGTTTGCAAGCCTGCCCCATCCGGTGCTGGAAGAGCTGTCGAAGGTAAAAGTCGACGACCTTACACCTCGTCAGGCACTAGAGTTGCTGTATTCATTGCAAACTCGGGTCTGACGCGAAGCGTTACAAGCTGTTAGAATCCCGCGCGGTTTGGGATGCTCCCAGCTTTTAGCCTGGTTGGGCAGCTATCGAGCCGCGTGAAAACGCAGCGAACCAAGGGTCGAGCGGCAGGCAATGCAGTCCATCTGCCTCAAGGCCGCTCACTCCATGCACGTGTTTTCATAAGGCCGGGAAACGCCCCGAACCTGGCAATCCCTATCTGGAAGGGCAATGCCGCAGCCGCCTGAGGAGAGAATTAGAAATGACCTTCGTCGTCACCGACAACTGCATCAAGTGCAAGTACACCGACTGCGTAGAAGTCTGTCCGGTGGACTGCTTTTACGAAGGCCCGAACTTCCTGGTGATTCACCCGGATGAGTGCATCGATTGCGCGCTTTGTGAGCCTGAATGCCCTGCGCAAGCCATCTTCTCCGAAGATGAGATTCCTGCTGGCATGGAAAACTTCATCGAGCTCAACGCCGAACTCGCAGAAGTGTGGCCCAACATCACAGAAAGAAAAGATGCCCTGCCCGACGCAGAAGAATGGGACGGCAAGACAGGCAAGATCGCAGATCTGGAACGCTGAGTTCCAGGATTGCCAGAAAGGCCCTTCGGGGCTTTTTTTGTGAGTGCAAAACAGGTTTTACAGGCAAAAAAAAGGGGCGGTATGACCCGCCCACATTTTTTCCCTAGTCCCTGTAATCCTTTTCATCATCCTGATGAATCGCTTCTTGCGATGTCCTTGACGGTCCTCCTTGACTGCCTGTGCCTGTCCGTTGGCACAGTTCCGATATTAGTGATTTTCAGGCCGTGGGCAACACCTGAAAATACGCCAGAAAATTTCTTACCTTGCTGTTTAAAAAATAAAATGCCTTTCAATTCATTCAGTTAAAAAATTGCAGTGCAGAAAAATCTTTTATCCCGCCCAATAAGCCCCTGATAGCTTACGAAACGGGTAAGCAAAGGCTTACGTATCGCGCACATATCACCGCCAAAAAAGTCTGTCAGGAATTTCAGACATGCGCAGCCGACTTTATAAGATGGTGATCATGTAAAAGGCCGATGTAAACATTTGATGTTTACATCGGCCTTTCGCACGCAGGGGGGATGCTTATTGGAAGAGGGACTCGCTCGAAAGACCATTCTTTTCGAGGATTTCACGGAGACGTTTCAGACCTTCGACCTGAATCTGGCGAACACGCTCACGGGTAAGGCCAATTTCAAGCCCTACGTCCTCAAGCGTACTGCTTTCATGCCCGCGTAAACCGAAGCGGCGTATCACCACTTCACGCTGCTTGTCGGTCAGCTCGGACAGCCATTGGTCGATACTCTGGGAAAGATCATCATCCTGCAGAAGCTCGCAAGGGTCTGTAGGACGATCATCCGTCAGGGTATCGAGCAGCGTCTTGTCCGAATCAGGCCCCAGAGAGACATCAACCGAAGAAACACGCTCGTTGAGCCCAAGCATGCGCTTGACCTCGCAGACGGGTTTTTCCAGCAGATTTGCAATCTCTTCAGGAGAAGGTTCGTGATCGAGCTTCTGCGTCAACTCACGAGCGGCACGCAGATAGACATTCAGCTCCTTGACGACATGAATCGGCAACCGGATGGTCCGGGTCTGATTCATGATGGCACGCTCGATGGTCTGACGAATCCACCATGTCGCGTAGGTCGAGAAACGGAAACCGCGTTCCGGATCGAATTTTTCGACAGCCCGGATCAAGCCCAGGTTGCCTTCTTCGATCAAATCAAGCAATGACAACCCACGATTGACATAGCGCCTGGCGATTTTAACCACCAGCCGCAGATTGCTTTCAATCATGCGCTTGCGTCCAGCCGGATCCCCACGTTGCGACAATCTCGCAAAGTGGACCTCCTCTTCCGGGGACAACAGGGGAGAAAACCCTATTTCATTGAGATACAACTGGGTGGCATCGAGCGCCCGAGTGTAATCAATATATTTATGTTGTTTGAGCGATGAGTTGTGCTTGGCCTTGGTTCGATCCGAGGCGGCAGTAGACGGCTGCCTCTCGTTCGAGTTGTCCTCCAGGACAATGCCGGTTTCCATGAGGAGCACTTCATCATCGATGTCAAACTCCGGCGCTTCGCTGCTAAGAGCCATTGTTATAGTCCTTTGGTGAGTTCGACCTCAAGCTCAGCGTCGCCTATATCCATGGCAACGTTTGAGCCCATTCCCTCTGCGTCAGGAACAGGCTGACAACTATCAGCGACGTGGCAAAAACTGCAGCGGATCTACAGGCTTTCCTTGTCGGCGAATCTCAAAATGCAGCTTCACCCTGTCAGTTCCTGTTGACCCCATCTCGGCAATTGTCTGCCCCGCCTTGACTTGTTGCCCCTCCCGAACCAAGAGCCTGCGGTTGTGACCGTAGGCGCTGACGTAGGTATCGCTGTGTTTGATGATTATCAATTCGCCGTAGCCCCGCAATCCACTTCCGGCGTATACAACTGATCCATCAGACGCTGCCAAAACAGGCTGTCCCAAATCACCTGCGATATCAATTCCTTTATTCAAACTGCCGTTTGAGGAAAATTTTCCTATCAAAGTGCCACTTGCAGGCCATGCCCAGCCTGTCGGGGACTTGCCTGCCGCGCCTGCGGAAGTATCGCCAGCGGGAGGTATTACCACGGGTGTAACCGCGACGGGCTTGGAAATCACAGTGGTCTTGACCGACCCGGAGCCGCTTGTACGGGTGGATGTAGACGACGTTACAGGGCCAGGTTGTACTACGACTGGAGCGGAGGCCACGTTATCGGATGTTGAATTTGAACGCCCGTCAAAGCGAATCGTCTGACCGGGTTTAATCGTGTAGGGCTCTGGGATCTGGTTGCGCGAAGCCAGTGCTTTCCAGTCCCAGCCGTAACGAAATGCAATGGAAAACAGGGTATCGCCACGTCGCACGACATATTGCCCGGTCGTGACCGCAGGACGTTGTGACGTTACGTTACCGTTGCGATCAACGACACGAACACCGCCCGAAGGAGAACTGGCGCAGCCGACCAAGAGGACACTGAGTGCAATGCCAATCACCAGACGCTGATAACTTGCTGAAAACTTTAGCTGCCGAATGACTGTGTGACTCACCCGCCACTCCCTTTACTGGTGACTGAATTCGAAAGATGCCTATTGTGCCGCAAGAACGGCGGGCAGCCAGTGATTAACTGTGCAAAGCCCTCATCATGCATGAATCATGTATGCGAAATGATGCCATGCTGCCACATATCGCCCTGATCAGCAGGGTGAGTAGACCGATGAGTGCGGTCAGAATTCACTTGAAGCTCCATTTACATGTCAGGCCAGAGGCCCGTTGAGCAATGGCACAAATCGCACGGCACCCAGCACATGCCGGGAAAATCCATTTTCCTCACGAACGATCAACATCAGTTGCTGTACTTCTCCGGAACCAACCGGGATGACCAGCCTTCCGCCCGGAGCCAGTTGATCGAGCAAGGCTTGCGGTACATCAGTGGCCACGGCTGTCACGATGATCCCGTTGTAAGGCGCCAGCGCAGGCCAGCCTTCCCAGCCATCACCCCAGCGAAAGACCACGTTGCGCAGGTTCAACTCGACCAGACGCTCCTTGGCACGGTCCTGCAGCACCTTGATGCGCTCTACCGAGAATACGCGCTCCACAAGCTGGGCCAGCACAGCCGTCTGATAGCCCGACCCGGTGCCGATCTCCAGCACCTTGTCCAGCGGACCAGCCGCCAGCAGCAGTTCACTCATGCGAGCGACCATATAAGGCTGGGAAATGGTCTGGTTATGGCCGATCGGCAGAGCCGTGTCTTCGTAGGCACGGTGCGCGAGGGCTTCATCGACGAACAGATGCCGGGGCGTCTTGCGAATGACGTCCAGCACACGGGTATTGGACAGGCCTTCTTCGTACAGGCGCTGTATCAGTCGCTCGCGAGTACGCTGCGAGGTCATGCCGATGCCGCGACGTAACAGATCATCTTGCTCGCGTGACATCAGATCAGCCCCTCCAGCCAGGTGTTCAGGCTACTGAAACCGTCCTGATAAGTTCGATCCAGTTGCAACGGGGTAATCGATACATAACCCTGCATGACCGCATGAAAATCCGTACCGGCACCACCGTCCTCCGCATCGCCAGCAGCAGCGATCCAGTAACCGGCGCGACCACGGGGATCGACGATTTTCACCGGCGCAGCGGCGCGGGCGCGATGGCCCAGGCGGGTCAGTTGAATCCCGCGAATATGATCAAGCGGCAGATTCGGGATATTGACGTTCAGCACTGTGCGCGGCGGCAGGTCCAGTTGCTCGTGGGCCTCAACCAGCAGGCGCGCATAATGCGCCGCGGTCGCGAGGTTGTCCGGCTGACGCGACAGAAACGAAAAGGCAAACGAAGGCCGCTGTAGAAACCGCCCTTCGAGCGCGGCAGCAACCGTGCCGGAATACAGCACATCGTCCCCGAGATTGGCGCCCAGGTTGATGCCCGAGACCACCATGTCCGGCTCGTACTCCAGAAGGCCATTGAGCCCCAGATGCACGCAGTCGGTCGGCGTGCCATTGAGGCCGATGAAGCCATTGGGCAGCGTATGCGGGTGCAACGGCCGGTCGAGCGTCAACGAGCTGCTGGCGCCGCTTTTATCTTGATCGGGAGCGATAACCGCACAGTCGGCATAATCCGCCAGCGCCGCATACAGCGCCGCGAGACCGGGTGCAGTTACCCCATCATCGTTTGAAATCAGAATACGCATGGGCTGTCCGTCTGCCCAACCGGCACCAGATCAACGAGTTCGCGCACCAATACAGTGGCAAAGCATCCGGGCGGAAGGACGAATTCCAGTTGCAAAATGTCAGGCTCGGGATAATGCCACGTCAAACGGCCAATGGGCAGCCGCAGTATGCGACGTTCGTGCTCCATTGCGGCCTTTATCAGCCATTCGCACAGCACCGACTGCTCGGCGGCAATGCGGTTTTCCAGTTCAGCGGTCGCGCCGGACGCCGGAGAAGCCCCTTCACCCCACTGCGGACCGGTCGGATGCAGGTCCAGAATATCGAGCCTGGGATCACTGCATTCGGCAACACCGGCCGGGAAAAAACTGCGGCTATCGGTAAAGGCCAGCAGATCGCCTGGCTGAGCACGCTCCCAACTGCCATCGGCTACACGTGCAGCCAGCACGCGGTTGAACAGATAGCTGCGGGCCGTCGATAACAGCCGCGAACGGACATTGCGCTGCTCCGGCAAGGCCTTGCGCTCGGCGTAAGCGCGAGCCTCACCCAGATTGCCACCTTGGTAGCCAAAGCGCTGGGCACCGAAATAATTGGGGACTCCCTTGCGGGCGATGGACTCCAGACGCTGATTCAGCGCGTCATGATCGGCATTCAATTGGGTCAGACGCAAGGTGAAGCCATTGGCCGCATGGGCGCCGCGCTGCAACTTGCGCTTGTGGCGGCTGCTCTTGAGGATTTGCAGCGTATCGTCCTGCGCCGCCGAAAGATCGGGATCGGCCTTGCCCGGCAATTGCAGGCTGAACCACTGCCGCGTGAGGGCCTGACGATCCTTCAGGCCGGCATAGCTGACGGTGCGCAACGGCACGCCAGCGGCACGAGCCAGACGACGGGCCGCTTCCTCGGTGTTGAGACCGCGTTTCTCGACCCACAGCCACAGATGCTCGCCATCCCCGGACAGCGGAATATCGAGCACTTCATCGACCTGGAAGTCTTCAGCCGTTGCCTTGAGAACAGCGCTGCCCAGCGCCTCACCATAGGCCCGCTGGCCCAGAAGCTCCAGTTCAGTCATGCGCGCAGCAACAGCGCGACGGCATGCACCGCGATGCCTTCTTCACGGCCGACAAAGCCGAGTTTTTCAGTAGTCGTGGCTTTTACGTTCACCTGATCCAGCTCAACCTGAAGATCTGCGGCAATCAGAGCCCGCATGGCATCGATGTGCGGAGCCATCTTGGGCGCCTGGGCCACAATGGTGGCGTCGACATTGCCGACCTTCCAGCCTTTGCCTTGAACCTGCTTGAGCACATGGCGCAGCAGTACACGGCTGTCCGCACCCTTGAATTGCGGATCAGTGTCTGGAAAGTGCTTGCCGATATCGCCCAGTGCAGCAGCTCCCAGCAAGGCGTCGCTCAGCGCATGCAGCAGAACGTCGCCATCGGAGTGAGCCAGGAGGCCGAAACCGTGTGCAATCCGCACGCCGCCCAAGGTAATGAAATCGCCCTCAGCGAAACGGTGCACATCATAGCCATGGCCAATACGCATAGAAAAACGCCCTGAAAAAAGTCAGGGCGTGATTCTACCTGCTTTGGCGCAAGTTAGGGCCTGTCAGAAATGTCCGAAAAGCGGACAGTCATTCGCTCAGGGCCGCTGCATGGTGGCGCAGGTGATCTTCAATGAAACTGGCAATGAAAAAGTAGCTGTGATCATAGCCAGGCTGCATCCTCAAGGTCAGCGGATGCTGCGCGGTCCTGGCGGCCTGAACCAGGGCTTCGGGCTTGAGTTGATTGACCAGGAAATCATCCCGGTCCCCCTGATCCACCAGGATCGGCAGTTTTTCAGTCGCCTCGGCAATCAGCACCGTGGCATCCCACTCACGCCAGCGTGAACGGTCCTCTCCCAGATAGTGGGAGAAGGCCTTCTGTCCCCAAGGGCAATCGATCGGATTGCTGATCGGCGAAAACGCCGAAACCGACCGGTAGCGCCCCGGATTGCGCAAGGCACAGACCAGAGCCCCGTGACCGCCCATGGAATGGCCGCTGATCCCACGGGCCTGAGAAGCAGGAAAATGCTCCTCGACCAGAGCCGGCAGCTCATCGACCACATAGTCGTGCATCCGATAGTGCTTGGCCCAGGGTTGCGCGGTGGCATTCAGGTAAAACCCGGCCCCCAGCCCAAAGTCCCAGGCGCCATCGGGATCATCGGGTACATCCGCGCCACGCGGGCTGGTATCAGGTGCAACCAGGATCAACCCCAGTTCGGCGGCAACCCTCTGGGCCGCCGCTTTCTGCATGAAGTTTTCGTCGTTGCAGGTCAGGCCGGACAACCAGTACAGCACAGGCAACTTGCCGCCCTGCTCCGCCTGTGGCGGCAGGTAAACCGCAAACACCATGTCGCAACCCAGCGTCGCAGAATGATGCTTGTAACGCTTGAGCCAGCCGCCGAAGCTTTTCTGGCAGGAAATATTTTCCAGAGTCATAGTCGCACGCTCCTGAGCTTCAAGTTTCAAGCTTTAAGCTGCAAGAAGAGGCCGTACGCTCACTTGCAGCTTTTAGCTTTCAGCTTGAAGCTGCCCCTCAAAAATGAATGACAGAACGAATGCTTTTGCCTTCGTGCATCAGGTCGAATGCCTTGTTGATGTCTTCCAGACCCATGGTGTGGGTGATGAAGGTATCCAGCGGGATTTCGCCGGTTTGCGACATGTCGACGTAGCTTGGCAACTCGGTACGGCCACGTACGCCACCAAATGCCGAACCGCGCCAGACGCGGCCGGTCACCAACTGGAATGGACGGGTGGCGATTTCCTGGCCGGCACCGGCCACGCCGATGATGACCGACTCACCCCAGCCCTTGTGGCAGCATTCCAGAGCTGCACGCATCAGTTGCACATTGCCAATGCACTCGAAAGAGAAGTCCACGCCGCCATCGGTCATGTCGACGATCACTTCCTGGATCGGACGATCGAAGTCTTTCGGGTTGACGCAATCGGTTGCACCCAGCTGTTTGGCGATTTCGAACTTGGCCGGGTTGATGTCGATGGCAATGATGCGCGCAGCCTTGGCCTTGACCGCACCGATGACTGCCGACAGGCCAATACCGCCCAGGCCGAAGATCGCTACGGTGTCACCCGGTTTTACCTTCGCGGTATTGAGTACCGCACCGATCCCGGTGGTGACGCCGCAACCCAGCAGGCAGACTTTTTCCAGCGGTGCTTCTTTCTGGATTTTGGCTACCGAGATTTCCGGCAGGACTGTGTATTCGGAAAAGGTCGATGTGCCCATGTAGTGGAAAATCGGCTGACCTTTGTAGGAAAAGCGTGCAGTACCATCCGGCATCAGGCCTTTGCCTTGAGTCGCACGGATCGACTGGCAGAGGTTGGTTTTACCCGACAGACAGAATTTGCACTGGCGGCATTCCGGGGTGTACAGCGGGATCACATGATCACCCACGGCAACCGACGTCACACCTTCACCGATGGCTTCGACAATGGCGCCGCCTTCATGGCCCAGAATCGCCGGGAAGATGCCTTCCGGGTCAGCACCGGAGAGCGTGTAGGCATCGGTGTGGCAAACGCCGGAAGCCACGACACGCAGCAGCACTTCTCCCGCCTTGGGCATGGCGACATCGACTTCAACGATTTCCAATGGCTTCTTGGCTTCAAAGGCAACAGCAGCACGCGACTTGATCATCGATCTTCTCCAGCGAGATAAAAACAAGGTCTGGAGTGTAGTACAGTGCCGTTCAGTTAATAATCCAGACAAAAGCAAAACATTATTGCTGCACAGGGATAATCGATGTACACGAATCGCTGGGAAGGTCTGGATGAATTTGTCGCGGTAGCGGAATGCGGGCAGTTCACTGCGGCAGCCCAACGCCTTGGCGTCTCCTCCTCGCACATCAGTCGCCAGATCGTGCGTCTTGAAGAACGCCTGCAAACCCGTTTGCTGTACCGCAGCACAAGACGTGTAGCCTTGACCGAGGCCGGTCAGACATTTCTGCATCATTGCCAGCGCCTGCAGGATGGGCGTGAAGAAGCACTGCGCGCCGTGGGCGATCTGACCAGCGAGCCGAAAGGCCTGTTACGCATGACCTGCGCCGTGGCCTACGGCGAGCGCTTCATCACACCGCTGGTCACACGCTTCATGGACCTGTATCCGCAACTGCGTGTCGATATCGAGCTGAGCAATGACACCCTGGACCTGGTTCACGAAGGGATGGATCTGGCCATTCGCCTGGGCCGACTACAGGACTCGCGACTTGTCGCCGTGCGGCTTGCGCCACGGCGCATGTACCTGTGCGCGTCGCCGTCTTATCTGGAACGTTACGGTCGGCCTCATAGCCTGTCGGAATTGAGCCGCCACAATTGCCTGATTGGCAGCAGTGACACCTGGCTGCTACAGCAGAACGGGAGAGAGTTTTCGCAACGCATTCAGGGAAACTGGCGCTGCAATAGCGGGCAGGCCGTGCTGAATGCAGCGCTGCATGGCGTCGGCCTGTGTCAGCTTCCGGATTACTACGTGCAGGAACATCTTAAAAACGGCAGTTTGATTTCCCTGCTGGAAGCGCATCAACCACCCAACACCGCCGTCTGGGCGCTTTACCCGCAGCAACGCCACCTGTCACCCAAGGTGCGCAAGCTGGTCGATTACTTGAAGGAAGGGTTGGCGATGCGTGAGGAATACAACGCCTAATTGCCCATGGACCTGCGCTGACGCAGCCATTCAAGGTCTTCGGGGCGCGTAACCTTGATGTTATCGGACCGCCCTTCGATCAGACGCGGCGACTGTCCTGCCCACTCGATGGCCGAAGCTTCATCGGTAATGCTGACATTCGACACCTTGCTGTCGGCCAGCGCCCGATGCAAGGCACCCAGCCGAAACATCTGTGGCGTATAGGCCTGCCAGATCAGGCTGCGATCAACGGTTTGCGCGACACGACCATGCTCATCCGCACGCTTGAGGGTATCGCGAGCCGGCACCGCCAGCAGGCCACCCACCGGATCGTCCGCCAGTTCGCCCAGCAGGTTGTCCAGATCGCTGCGCGCAAGGTTCGGGCGCGCTGCATCGTGGACCAGTACCCAGTCGTCATCGCTGGCGCCCTGGGCATGCAGGTGCAACAAGGCATTAAGTACCGAGTCCGACCGTTCCTTGCCGCCATCCACCCGCTGGATACGGGAATCCAGCGCACACGGCAAGGTTGGCCAGTATGGGTCGTCCACAGCCAGGCTGATCACCATGCCCTTGAGGCGTGGGTGATCGAGAAAACAAAGCAGGCTGTGTTCAAGAATAGTGAGGCCGCCCAGTTGCAGGTATTGCTTGGGACGGTCTGCTGCCATGCGAGCACCAACGCCCGCCGCAGGAATCACTGCCCAGAAGGCAGGAAGAGAATCTTTCATTGCACCAACGTCATTGCGCCAACTGATAGAGGGTTTCGCCATCCTTGACCATGCCAAGCTCATGGCGGGCACGTTCTTCAACGGTTTCAAGGCCCTTTTTCAGTTCCATGACCTCAGCATCCAGAACGCGGTTTCGTTCAAGCAGAACTTCGTTTTCGGCATGCTGCTCTGCAATTTGCTCGGTCAGGCTGGCCACTTGCGCCAGACTTCCATTACCCACCCACAGGCGATACTGAAGACCACCTAGCAGCAGGATCAGGATGAGGAACAACCAGTTAGGACTGCGCATGAAATATCAGGTACCCAGTAAAAAAGACTGCAGAGCCAACAATATGAACAATCGACTGAGGGCATTGAGCCTGACATAAGCCAGGCTCAATCACTCCTGATTACAGCGGAGCGTCCGCATCAGGGCTGCAAATATGTCGGCATGGCCGGCTTTTTCTACAGCACCCGCTGTCTTTTACCATCTACGACTCAGCCGCGAAACTCTGCACGACCACGGTAAACGGCCTTGCTGCCCAGTTGCTCTTCGATACGCAGCAACTGGTTGTACTTGGAAACGCGGTCGGAGCGGCACAGCGAGCCGGTCTTGATCTGACCAGCCGAAGTACCGACGGCCAGATCGGCAATGGTCGAATCTTCGGTTTCGCCGGAACGGTGCGAGATCACGGCAGTGTAACCGGCAGCCTTGGCCATCTGGATGGCTTCCAGGGTTTCGGTCAGGGTGCCGATCTGGTTGAACTTGATCAGGATCGAGTTGGCGATCTTCTTGTCGATGCCTTCTTTCAGGATCTTGGTGTTGGTCACGAACAGGTCGTCACCGACCAGTTGAACCTTGTCGCCGATCTTGTCGGTCAGGATTTTCCAGCCAGCCCAGTCGGACTCGTCCAGACCGTCTTCGATGGAGATGATCGGGTAACGGTTGGCCAGGCCAGCCAGGTAGTCTGCAAAACCGGCTGCGTCGAAGGAGTGACCTTCGCCCGACAGGTTGTATTTGCCGTCTTCGTAGAACTCGCTCGCTGCACAGTCCAGCGCCAGGGTCACGTCGGTGCCCAGTTTGTAACCGGCATTGGCCACAGCTTCGGAGATGGCGCCCAGGGCGTCTTCGTTGGAAGCCAGGTTAGGTGCGAAACCACCCTCGTCGCCGACTGCAGTGTTCAGGCCACGGGCCTTCAGAACAGCCTTGAGGTGGTGGAAGATCTCGGTGCCCATGCGCAGCGCATCGGAGAAGGTCTTGGCGCCAACCGGCTGAACCATGAACTCCTGGATGTCGATGTTGTTATCGGCGTGCTCGCCACCGTTGATGATGTTCATCATCGGAACCGGCATCGAGTAGACGCCCGGTGTGCCGTTGAGGTTGGCGATGTGAGCGTAGAGCGGCAGATCCTGATCCTGCGCAGCGGCCTTGGCGGCAGCCAGGGAAACAGCGAGGATGGCGTTGGCGCCCAGGCTTGCCTTGTTCTCGGTACCGTCCAGCGCGATCATCGCCTGATCCAGTGCCTTCTGGTCAACCGGGTCCTTGCCCAGCAGCAGTTCGCGGATCGGGCCATTGATGTTGGCTACGGCCTTGAGAACGCCCTTGCCCAGGTAACGGCTCTTGTCGCCATCACGCAGCTCAAGCGCCTCGCGCGAGCCGGTTGAAGCACCCGACGGCGCACAGGCGGTGCCGATGATGCCGTTATCGAGGAGCACATCTGCTTCCACGGTGGGATTGCCACGGGAGTCGAGAACTTCACGACCTTTGATGTCGACGATTTTTGCCATTGTTGTAAACACTCCAAGATTGACGAAAACGACGCAGCTGGGAAAAAACGATTACCGCTGTCAGGCAAGAAACGAGGCAGGCCTGAATGAGACAACCCCCGACACATGGGCGGGGGAACGGCACTTTACCGGAGATCCGGACTCAAGCGGTCTCGACTGTCGGAAAACTTTTGACCAGTTCATCCAGAGCCTTGAGCTGAGCCAGAAACGGCTCCAGCTTGTCCAGGCGCAAGGCACAGGGGCCATCGCACTTGGCATTGTCAGGATCGGGATGCGCTTCAAGGAACAGTCCGGCCAGATTCTGGCTGATGCCGGCCTTGGCCAGCTCCAGAACCTGGGCACGACGGCCACCGGCGGAATCGGCGCGACCACCCGGCATCTGCAGGGAGTGGGTCACGTCGAAGAACACAGGGTAGTCGAACTGTTTCATGATGCCGAAACCGAGCATGTCCACGACCAGGTTGTTGTAACCGAAGCTGGAACCACGCTCGCACAGGATCAACTGATCGTTACCGGCCTCTTCGCACTTGGTCAGGATATGTTTCATTTCCTGAGGCGCAAGGAACTGGGCTTTCTTGATATTGATCACGGCACCGGTCCTGGCCATCGCGACGACCAGATCGGTCTGGCGCGACAGGAAGGCCGGCAACTGAATGATGTCGCAGACTTCGGCAACCACTGCCGCCTGCTCAGGCTCATGCACGTCAGTGATCAGCGGAACATTGAAGGTCTTCTTGATCTCTTCGAAGATCCGCATGCCCGCTTCCAGGCCCGGCCCACGGTAGGACGTTACCGAAGAGCGGTTGGCCTTGTCGAAGCTGGCCTTGAACACGTAAGGGATACCGAGCTTTTCGGTAACCCGTACATATTCCTCACAGACCTGCATGGCCATGTCCCGTGACTCAAGCACGTTCATGCCGCCAAACAAGACCATTGGCTTGTCGTTGGCAATCTCGATGGAGCCTACGCGGATGATTTTCTGAGCCATGTTCTGATATCCCTGTCAGGCGTTCTTCTGATGTTGAGCCAGTGCGGCCTTGACGAAGCCACTGAACAGCGGATGGCCGTCGCGAGGCGTCGAAGTGAACTCAGGGTGGAACTGGCAAGCCACGAACCATGGATGATCCGGTGCTTCAACCACTTCGACCAGCGCGCCGTCACCGGAGCGGCCGGAAATTCTCAGGCCGGCTTCGATCAATTGCGGCAGCAGCTTGTTGTTCACTTCATAACGATGGCGATGGCGCTCGACGATGACGTCTTTGGCATAGCAATCGTGAACCAGGGAGCCGGCTTCAAGCTGGCATTCCTGCGCGCCCAGACGCATGGTGCCGCCCAGGTCGGAAGTTTCGGTACGGGTTTCCACAGCACCGGTAGCATCTTCCCATTCGGTAATCAGACCGACGACAGCGTGAGCGCTGGTGCGGTCGAACTCGGTGGAGTTGGCGTCTTTCCAGCCCAGCACGTTACGGGCGAACTCGATGACGGCCACTTGCATGCCCAGGCAGATACCCAGGTAAGGAACCTTGTTCTCGCGAGCGAACTGCACGGCAGTGATCTTGCCTTCGACACCACGCAGACCGAAACCGCCAGGAACCAGAATCGCGTCCACGCCTTCGAGCAGGCTGGTGCCCTGGTTCTCGATGTCTTCGGAGTCGATGTAACGCAGGTTGACCTTGGTGCGGTTGGTGATACCGGCGTGGCTCATGGCTTCGATCAACGACTTGTAGGCGTCGAGCAGTTCCATGTACTTGCCGACCATCGCAATGGTGACTTCGTGCTCCGGGTTGAGCTTGGCATCGACCACCTTGTCCCATTCGGACAGGTCGGCACCGTTGCATTGCAGGCCGAAACGCTCGACGACGAAATCGTCCAGGCCCTGGGCGTGCAGCATGCCCGGGATCTTGTAGATGGTGTCGGCGTCTTCCAGGGAAATGACCGCACGCTCTTCAACGTTGGTGAACAGCGCGATCTTGCGACGCGAGGACACATCGACGTGATGGTCGGAGCGGCAGATCAGCACGTCAGGCTGCAGGCCGATGGAGCGCAGTTCCTTGACCGAGTGCTGGGTCGGCTTGGTCTTGGTTTCGCCGGCAGTGGCGATGTAGGGAACCAGCGTCAGGTGCATCAACATGGCGCGCTTGGCACCGATCTCGACGCGCAACTGGCGGATGGCTTCCAGGAAAGGTTGCGATTCGATGTCACCCACGGTGCCGCCGATCTCGACCAGCGCGACGTCGGCATCACCGGCGCCCTTGATGATACGGCGCTTGATTTCGTCGGTGATGTGCGGAATGACCTGAATGGTCGCGCCCAGATAATCACCACGGCGCTCTTTGCGCAGGACGTGTTCGTACACACGGCCAGTGGTGAAGTTGTTGTTCTGGGTCATGGTAGTGCGGATGAACCGCTCATAGTGGCCAAGGTCCAGGTCGGTTTCGGCGCCGTCGTGGGTAACGAACACTTCACCGTGCTGGAAAGGACTCATGGTCCCTGGGTCCACGTTGATGTAGGGGTCCAGCTTGAGCATGGTGACCTTAAGTCCCCTCGCCTCCAGGATGGCCGCCAATGAAGCCGAGGCAATGCCTTTCCCCAATGAAGAAACAACACCGCCCGTGACGAAGATGTAGCGCGTCATGAAAAACCCTAGAAGTCTGCGTTAAAGCGGTCAGAGCCGCCGGGGAAAGCGAAGGAAGGCCGAAGCCCCCGATTACCGACAAAATTCACGGTGCACTCCCGAAACTGCTGCGTTTGAACCGACATGCCAGAAGCTTGTCCATTGGCGCCACATTTTAAGAATCGCCCAGTAAACACTGGTTGGTAACCGGCAACTTGCGTTGGTTCAAAAGAGCCAACAGAAGCTGTATCAAGAAGGGAGCGTAGTCTACCTGAAAGGGCCTTTCAGCTCAAACATTGGTCGCTCGTCGGTGCAATCCAGTGCAATCGCCAGTTTCCATGGGACGCGCCGTCCAGCCCCGGCAGGTTGGCGACGGCCAACAATTGATCATTACGATAGAGCAGCGGCAATCTGCCGCGCACGAACAGCGGCACGCCACGTTCATTGAGCAAGCGCTTGAGATCGCGATGGCCACGGCCTTGTAGCTGCATGATTTCACCGCCCTGGCGATAGCGGATCTGCAGAGGACCAAGGGGGCTGTCGCCTTCGATACTGACGTGACCGTTGCCGGGCAGACTCAATGAACCGGATGCATCAGACCAGAGCGGCATCGCCTCAGGAGATTGCAACCAGCTCCCCGACAGCCACCAGATATGCCCTTCGGCCCGATGCAACTCACCGTCGGCCAGTCGCCATGAGGGTCGTGCGCCTTCTGCCGCATTGCACAAGGTTTCCCAGCCTGCCCAGTGATCGGTATCCGGCAGACGGGTCAGCGGCGCAAGCCAGTGGCGAAGCGCATTGCGCTGCCGGGCGACGGACAAATCGGCCAGAGGCCCCAGGGCCAATACCGGCATACCCAGCCACGCAAAGGATGTGGTTGGCCGGGCACTGGCCAGATCCTGCTCCGCCAGCTCTCCCAGCAATTGCTCCGCCTCACCCATATGCTCGGCGGTACGCGCCATACTCGTGGACACTTGCGGCCAGCGCGAAGCCAGCAACGGCATGACCTGCTTGCGCAGGAAATTTCGGGAGAGTTGCTGATCCTCGTTACTCGGATCTTCAACCCAGCTCAGGCCATGCTGTTGCGCATAGCCTTCCAGTTCGGCACGGGAAACCGACAGTAGCGGCCGCAACATCTGCCCTTTGCCGATAGCCCGATGCAACGGCATGCAGGCAAGCCCTCGAACACCGGCACCTCGCAACAGACGAAACATCAATGTCTCGGCCTGATCGTCACGATGCTGCGCCGTCAGCAACAGATCGCCCTCGCCCAGCCGCTCAATGAAAGCCGCGTAACGCGCCTCACGGGCCGCCTGCTCGATGCTTGCGCCAGGCTTCACCTGCACCGCCACACTCTGAAAGGGAACGCCCAGTTTCAGGCACACTTGCCGACAATGCTCCGGCCACGCATCGGCAGCCTCTTGCAGGCCGTGGTGAACATGAATGGCATTAAGTGGCGGCAAGTTCTCGCGCGTGGCGAGCTCAGCCAGCAGATGCAGCAATACAGTGGAATCCAGACCGCCGGAGAAACCGACATGCCAGACAGGCGCGTGACGCCAGGGGGCCAGGACTTGAAGCAGTCTGGCGGGGAGATCGTGACCGTCATGCTTGTACACAGAAAGGTCGCAGCCCTGTAGGAGCGGATTTATCCGCGAAAGAGCAGCATTCCCGATACGACGCTTTTCGCGAATGAATTCGCTCCTGCGGGAAACAGGAGCGGATTCATCCGCAAAGAAAGCAACGCTATATCAGAGGCCGTAGCTCATCAGGCGCTCATAACGACGTGCCAACAGGGCATCGTTATCCAGCTTCTTGAGCATCGCCAACTGGCTGCTCAGCTCTGCACGAATGGTGGCAGACGCAGCAGCCGGGTCGCGGTGCGCGCCGCCCAGAGGCTCGCTGATCACTTTATCAACGATACCCAGGCCTTTCAGGCGCTCAGCGGTGATGCCCATGGCTTCGGCAGCATCCGGAGCCTTCTCGGCAGTCTTCCACAGGATCGACGCACAGCCTTCTGGCGAAATGACCGCATAGGTCGAATATTGCAGCATGTTCAACTGGTCGCAGACACCAATGGCCAGCGCACCACCGGAACCGCCTTCACCGATAACGGTAGCGATGATCGGCGTCTTCAGACGCGCCATGACACGCAGGTTCCAGGCAATTGCTTCGCTCTGGTTGCGCTCCTCGGCGTCGATGCCCGGATAGGCACCCGGTGTGTCGATGAAGGTCAGGATCGGCATCTTGAAACGCTCGGCCATTTCCATCAGACGGCAGGCCTTGCGATAGCCTTCAGGACGCGGCATACCGAAGTTGCGACGCACCTTTTCACGGACTTCACGACCTTTCTGGTGACCGATCACCATGACAGGCTGGTCTTCCAGGCGAGCAATACCACCAACAATGGCAGCGTCATCGGAGAAGTGACGATCACCGTGCAACTCATCGAACTCGGTGAAGATGTGTTCGATGTAGTCCAGGGTGTAAGGACGACGTGGGTGACGCGCCATACGCGCAATCTGCCAACTGGTCAGATTTCCGAAAATGCTTTCGGTGAGCGTATTGCTCTTGTCTTGCAGCCGGGAGATTTCATCGCTGATGTTCAGCGAGTTGTCATTACCGACCAAGCGCAGTTCTTCGATCTTGGCTTGCAAGTCAGCGATAGGCTGTTCGAAATCAAGAAAATTCGGGTTCATAGGCATCCGTCTTGGGTCGACGGCCAAGAGGCCGGCCGGTTGTCCGTCAGCGCCCTGCTCCGTGGAAAGGGCGCATTCCGGTCGAGATTAAAAGTTCAGGCTGAGCCTAGTCGTTCAGCGATACTGGAGAAAGACGTTCTCACGTCCGAACTGGTCACGCAGAGCTTGAATCAAGCTATCTGCCGGATCAATTCGCCACTCCTCGCCAAACTGCAATAATGCCTTGGCATCAGGCCCCGTGTAGTCCAGCGTGATAGGGCACGCTCCCCGGTGACGCTTGCACAGATCACCGAGCCAGCGCAGCCGGTCGCCCTTGAGCGCATCGCAATGCACGGTCAGGCGCAGGCTTTCTGCCAGGTTAGTACGCGCATCCTCGATGCTCATGACCCGCTTGGCACGCAGGCGCAGACCACCGGAAAAATCGTCATTGCTGATTTCGCCTTCGACTACCACCATAGCATCGGTCTGCAAAAGCGATTGCGCCGAATGGAACGCTTCGGCGAACAGTGAAGCTTCAATACGCGCAGAGCGGTCGTCCAGGGTAATGAACCCCATCTTGTCGCCCTTCTTGTTCTTCATGACCCGCAGGGCAATGATCAGCCCCGCTATCGTCTGAGTATCGCGTGCCGGCTTGAGGTCGATGATCCGCTGGCGGGCGAAACGTCGAATCTCGCCTTCGTATTCATCGATAGGATGCCCGGTCAGGTAAAGCCCCAGGGTTTCCTTCTCGCCACGCAACCGGTCCTTGAGGCTAAGCTCGCGGGTCTTGCGATGGTTGGCATAGACATCGGCATCTTCTTCGACGAACAGGCCGCCGAACAGGTCCGAGTGCCCGCTGTCACGGCTGCGCGCAGTCTGCTCGGCCGCTTGTATCGCCTCTTCGAGGGCCGCCAGCAACACCGAACGGTTACGGTCGATATTGGCCTGATAGGCCTTGGGTTCCTGCTCGAAATAGGGACCGAGACGATCCAGCGCACCACTGCGAATCAGGCCGTCCAGAGTCCGCTTGTTGACGCGCTTGAGGTCGACGCGAGCACAGAAATCGAACAGGTCCTTGAACGGCCCCGCCGCACGGGCCTCGGTAATGGCCTCGACCGGCCCTTCACCCACGCCCTTGATCGCACCCAGCCCGTACAGAATCCGGCCATCGTCGCTGACCGTGAACTTGAACTCCGAAATGTTCACGTCCGGCGCATCGAGGCGCAATTTCATGGTCCGCACTTCTTCGATCAAGGTCACGACCTTGTCGGTGTTGTGCATATCCGCAGACAACACGGCCGCCATGAAAGGCGCCGGGTAGTGGGTCTTCAGCCATGCGGTCTGATACGACACAAGGCCGTAGGCAGCGGAGTGGGACTTGTTGAAACCGTAACCGGCGAATTTTTCCACCAGGTCGAAAATGTTACCCGCAAGGTCCGGGTCGATATTGTTGGTCTTGCAACCTTCAATGAAGCCGCCGCGCTGCTTGGCCATTTCCTCGGGTTTCTTCTTACCCATCGCACGACGCAGCATGTCTGCACCACCGAGGGTATAACCCGCCATGACCTGAGCGATCTGCATCACCTGTTCCTGATACAGGATGATGCCGTAGGTGGGCGCCAGTACCGGCTTGAGGCCTTCATACTGGTAATCGACGTGGGGGTAGGACAACTCCGCACGACCGTGTTTACGGTTGATGAAGTCATCCACCATCCCGGACTGCAAAGGCCCCGGACGGAACAGGGCCACCAGTGCGATCAAGTCTTCCAGGCAGTCGGGCTTGAGCTTCTTGATCAGCTCTTTCATGCCGCGGGATTCAAGCTGGAATACCGCAGTGGTCTCTGCCCGCTGCAACAGCTGGTAGGTCGGCATGTCATCGAGCGGGATGAAAGCGATGTCCAGCGGCTCTTCGTTGACCTTGGCGCGGTCACGGTTGATGGTCTTGAGCGCCCAGTCGATGATGGTCAGGGTCCGCAGACCGAGGAAGTCGAACTTCACCAGCCCCGCAGCCTCGACATCGTCCTTGTCGAACTGGGTTACCAGACCGTCGCCCGCCTCGTCGCAATAGATCGGCGAGAAGTCGGTCAGCTTGGTCGGTGCAATAACCACGCCCCCGGCGTGCTTGCCGACGTTACGCACAACGCCTTCAAGCTTGAGGGCCATCTCCCAGATTTCAGCCGCTTCTTCATCGACCTTGAGGAAGTCGCGCAGGATCTCTTCCTGCTCGAAAGCTTTCTCCAGTGTCATGCCGACTTCAAACGGAATCATTTTCGACAGACGATCAGCCAGGCCGTAGGACTTGCCCTGCACCCGCGCCACGTCACGCACCACAGCCTTGGCGGCCATGGAACCGAAGGTAATGATCTGGCTTACTGCGTTGCGGCCATATTTCTCGGCCACATAGTCGATCACCCGGTCGCGACCATCCATGCAGAAGTCGACGTCGAAGTCGGGCATCGATACCCGTTCCGGGTTGAGGAAGCGCTCGAACAGCAGGTCGTATTCCAGCGGGTCGAGGTCCGTGATCTTCTGCACATAGGCCACCAGCGACCCGGCACCCGACCCACGACCCGGGCCAACCGGCACGCCGTTGTTCTTGGCCCACTGGATAAAGTCCATAACGATCAGGAAGTAACCGGGGAACCCCATCTGGATAATGATATCCAGCTCGAAATTCAGCCGGTCGACATAGACCTGGCGCTTGGCCTCGTAATCTTCGGTCGTGTCCCTGGGGAGCAGAACAGCCAGACGCTCTTCCAGCCCCTCGAACGACACCTTGCGGAAATACTCGTCGATGGTCATGCCATCGGGAATCGGGAAGTTGGGCAGGAAGTGCGTGCCCAGCTTGACGTCGATATTGCACCGCTTGGCGATTTCTACGGTGTTTTCCAGCGCTTCGGGCAGGTCGCTGAACAGCTCGGCCATTTCCTCGGGGCTTTTCAGATACTGCTGATCGCTGTAGTTGTGCGAACGACGCGGATCATCCAGCGCCCGGCCTTCGCCAATACATACGCGGGTTTCGTGCGCTTCGAAATCAGTCTGTTTGATGAAGCGCACATCGTTGGTCGCAACCAGTGGTGCACCGTGACGATCGGCCAGAGCAACGGCAGCATGCAGATGCTCTTCATCGTTGGTGCGGTTGGTGCGCTGCAACTCGACGTAGAAGCGGTCGGGAAACACCGTCATCCACCAGCGCAGCAACTCATCAGCCTCGCCCGGATTACCGCCGAGCAGAGCCATGCCGATCTCACCCTCTTTGGCGGCCGACAGGGCAATCAGCCCTTCATTGGCTTCGGCAACCCATTCACGTTCGACGATGATCAGCCCGTTGCGCTGACCTTCGATAAAGCCTCGGGAAATCAGTTCGGTCAGGTTGCGATAGCCCTGGGGATTCATCACCAACAGGCTGATACGGCTGAGCTGGGCATCTTCGTCCCTGCCTGCCAGCCACAGGTCGGCACCACAGATCGGCTTGATCCCGGCGCCCTGCGCCGCTTTGTAGAACTTGACCAGCGAACACATGTTGTTCTGATCGGTCACCGCCACGGCAGGCATATTCATGCCGGTCAGAGCCTTGATCAGTGGCTTGACCCGGACCAGACCATCGACCAGTGAGTATTCGGTGTGCAGGCGTAGATGAACGAAAGAAGCCGGCATGGTGATCCTATAGCGCGAAAACACAAAAAACGAAGGTCAGGATTGTAGCGAGCCTTGGCCGATACGTCAGTCCTGCAAAAACCCGTTCGGGCGCAAGGACGAAGCGCTCGACAAGACTTCACGCGCTTCCCAGGCGGCACGAACCGGCCCGAAGGAGCGCCGGTGAATCGGCGTCGGCCCAAGGCGGGCCAGGGCTTCCAGATGAACCGGTGTCGGATAGCCTTTGTGCCCGCCCATGCCATAACCGGGATACATCAGCTCGAAAGCGGCCATTTCGCGATCACGGGTGACTTTGGCCAGAATCGATGCAGCGGCAATAGCCGGCACTTTTGCATCGCCCTGAACCACTGGCGCACAGGGGACCGATAATTTCGGGCAACGATTGCCATCGATCAGCGCCAGCCTGGGCGTGATGCTCAGACCTTCCACTGCCCGCTTCATGGCCAGCATGGTCGCATGCAGGATATTAAGCTCGTCGATTTCGTGGACTTCGGCCCGGGCAATGAACCAGCACAGGGCTTTCTCGCGAATCTCGTCGTAAAGCTTCTCGCGACGGGCTTCGGTGAGTTTCTTGGAGTCATTGAGGCCCAGTATCGGACGGGCAGGATCGAGGATGACTGCCGCCGTCACCACGTCGCCGCACAGCGGACCACGGCCGACTTCGTCGACACCCGCAACCAGATCCTCGACCAGATTGAAATCCAAACCTATTTGCATTGATCGAGAACTCACAGTGAAGGCGAATGGCCAAGCAGGCTCAGTACCGCATCGGCAGCCTGATTGGAGGCGTCACGGCGCAGGATACGGTGAATTTCATCAAAGCCCTCGGTCTGCACCTGCCCATTGTCGAGCAGCGGCAGCAACGTCCGGGCCAGCGCCTCGGGGGTTGCGGCATCCTGCAACAACTCAGGCACCAGCAGACGCTGAGCCAGCAGGTTCGGCAGGGAAACGTAAGGACTTTTGACCAGCCGCTTGAGTATCCAGAAAGTCAGCGGCGCCAGACGGTAGGCAACCACCATCGGCCGCTTGTACAACAAGGCTTCCAGAGTCGCGGTACCGGAAGCGATAAGTACCGCATCGCAGGCCGCCAATGCGGTATGGGAGCCGCCATCGAGCAGCGTGACAGGCAGATCACGGCCTTGCAGCAATTGCTCGACCTGCGCCCGCCGCTGAGGGCTCGCGCAAGGCAGGACGAAACGTAAATCGGGACGCTGGGCCAGAAGACGTTCGGCAGTCTCGAAGAACAGGCTTCCCAGGCGACCGACTTCACCGCCACGACTGCCGGGCATAAGCGCAACCACCGGGCCGTCACCCAGGCCAAGTTCGGCGCGGGCAGCCGGACGATCGGACTCAAGAGGGATCGTATCGGCCAGAGGATGCCCGACAAAACGTACCGGCACGCCCTTCTCTTCATAGAAACGGGCTTCAAACGGCAGAAGGGTCAACATCAGATCGCAGCCTTCACGAATCTTCAGGACACGCTTCTGCCGCCAGGCCCATACCGAAGGGCTGACGTAATGCACGGTCTTGATCCCGGCACGCCGTAGCTGGAGTTCGATATTGAGCGTGAAATCAGGTGCATCGATGCCGATGAATACATCAGGCTTTTCTTCGATGAGCGTCTGAACCAGCAGCTTGCGTCGGGCCAGCAACTCTCGCAGACGGCCAAGCACTTCCACCAGCCCCATGACCGACAGGCGTTCCATAGGGAAGCTGGAGACCATGCCCTCGGCTTCCATCAACGGCCCACCGACACCGATGAACTCGACATCGGGATGGCGCGCCTTGATGGCACGCATCAGTCCCGAACCAAGAATGTCGCCGGATGCCTCTCCAGCAACCAGCGCAATGCGTAGTAAGCCAGCCATGGTCAGCGGGTAATGCCGCGGGTCGAAGTCTGGATTGACTGGAGGAAGATCGCGACCTCAGGAAACAACGCGGCTGGCTCGGCCAGCTCGACAATCGCCTGATCCACTGTCAGCCCCTGGCGATAGACCGTCTTGTAGGCCTTGCGCAAAGCATGAATCGCATCCTCGGAGAAACCACGACGACGCATGCCCTCGAAGTTCATGCTGCGCGCTTCGGCAGGGTTGCCAAACACGGTGACAAAGGCCGGAACATCCTTGCCAATCGCCGTCCCCATACCTGAAAAGCTGTGGGCACCGATATGACAGAACTGATGAACCAGGGTGAATCCGGAAAGGATCGCCCAGTCATCCACATGCACATGCCCGGCAAGTGCAGTGTTGTTGACCAGAATGCAGTGATTGCCGATGACGCTGTCATGCCCGATATGGGCATAGGCCATGATCAGGTTATGGTCACCCAGAGTGGTTTCAGCGCGATCCTGAATGGTCCCGCGGTGAATGGTCACCCCTTCGCGAATAACGTTGTGATCACCGATCACCAGACGAGTCGCTTCACCCTTGTACTTGAGATCGGGCGTGTCTTCCCCTACAGAGGAAAACTGGTAGATGCGATTGTGCTTACCAATCCGCGTCGGCCCCTTGAGGATGACATGCGGACCAATAACCGTACCCTCGCCAATTTCCACATCGGCTCCGATGATCGACCAGGGGCCGACCTCAACATCATCGGCCAGGATGGCCGTCGGATCGATGATTGCGCGAGGGTCAATCAAACTCATAGCTTGCGTTCCGCACAAATGATTTCTGCGGAGCATACAGGTTTACCGTCGACCGAGGCCTGACATTCAAACTTCCAGATCTGGCGCTTGCTGCTCAGGAACCTGGCCTCAAGAACCAGTTGGTCGCCCGGAAGCACCGGCTGACGGAAGCGCAGCTTGTCCGAACCCACGAAATAGTAAAGCGTGCCGTCTGCCGGTTTCGAGTCGAGCAGCTTGAATGCCAGGATACCTGCGGCCTGAGCCATCGCTTCGATGATCAGAACACCCGGCATGATTGGATGATCAGGAAAATGGCCGTTGAAAAAAGGCTCGTTGACACTGACATTCTTGTAGGCGCGAATTCTTTTATTCTCGATATCCAACTCCGTCACACGGTCCACCAGCAGGAACGGGTAACGATGAGGCAGGTATTCGCGAATTTCTTTGATGTCCATCATTTCGAGGGGAAGCCTGTAGTAAAGATTGGGAGTGCGTCGCTACTACGCAACACTCCTCTGCATCAAGGATGGCAGTTTATCGACTGTGATCGCTTGATATGAAAAAGGTATCAGCCATCAGATGAAACATTACCGTTACAGGTCACTGTCTCTACGATCTTTTCCAGCTTCTGAAGTCGCCGCGCCATGTCATCGAGCTTGCGAATCCGGGCTGCGCTCTTGCGCCATTCGGCAGCAGGCTGCATGGCGGTACCGGAAGAATAGGAGCCAGGCTCGGTAATGGAATGGGTAACCATAGTCATACCGGTGATGAAAACGCCATCACATATCTCGATATGCCCCACAAGCCCGACGCCACCGGCCAGCATGCAATGCTTGCCGATTTTCGTGCTTCCCGAAATACCGACACAGGCTGCCATGGCAGTGTGATCGCCGATCTGGACGTTGTGGGCAATCTGGATCTGGTTGTCGAGCTTGACGCCATTACCGATGCGGGTATCAGCCAGGGCACCACGATCGATTGCCGTATTGACGCCGATTTCTACGTCATCACCGATGGTGACACCGCCAATCTGCGCAATCTTTTGCCAGACACCCTTCTCGTTGGCAAAACCGAAGCCTTCCCCGCCGAGCACTGCACCCGACTGAATGACCACACGCTTGCCAATGCGAACATCGTGATAAAGCGTCACGCGAGGAGCGAGCCAGCCGCCCTCACCAATCTCGCAACGAGCACCGATGAAGCAATGAGCGCCGATGGTCACGTTCGCACCAATGCGCGCACCGCTTTCGATCACGGCATAGGCACCGATACTGGCGGTCGGGTCTACCTGGGCGTCATCAGCGATGACAGCCGTGGCATGAACACCGGCAACAGCCTTGGGCTTGGGATCGAACAGATGGGAGATTCGGGCATAGGCCAGATACGGGTCCGGCACCAGCAAGGCATCGCCAGCGTAGCCTTCGGCATCTGCAGGCTTGAGCAACACGGCAGCCGCCTTGGCATCCACAAGAAACTTACGATACTGGGGATTTGCCAGGAAACTGATCTGATCAGGGCCGGCCTCTTGTAAAGTGGCCAGCCCCGTAATGTTCTTGTCCTTGTCGCCACGTAGCGTGGCGCCAAGGAACTCGGCCAACTGGCCGAGTTTGATGATTGTGCTCATGGGTTACTTCAGCTGATTCATGCGCTCGATGACCTGGCGAGTGACGTCATACTGTGGTTTGACATCAATCACTGCACCGCGCTCGAATACCAGGTCAAAGCCGCCTTTCTTGATGACTTCTTCCACTGCCTGATCCAGCTTTGGCTTGAGTTGCTTGAGCATTTCACGGTCAGCAACGGCCTTGGCTTCATTCAGCTCCTTGGACTGGAACTGGAAATCACGGGCCTTTTGCTTGAATTCAAGCTCCAGACGCTCGCGCTCAGGCTGAGCCATCTTGTCGCCACCACTTACCAAGCGATCCTGGATGCCCTTGGCGCTGCTTTCCAGGGTTTTCAGTTTGGTCAGTTGCGGACCGAATTTCTTTTCGGCATCCACAGCGTATTTCTTCGCAGCATCGGATTCCAGCAACGCCATCTGATAGTTCAGAACAGCGATTTTCATGTCCGCAAATGCAGGGCCAGCGACAAGAACGGTTGCCAGCATTACCAATTGAGTCAACTTACGCACAATACACTCCTACAGAATTCGTTTCGTTATCAAGGATCAGACGCTTAGAACGTCTGGCCCAGGGAGAATTGGAAAACCTGAGTTTCTGCATCGTTGTCTGGCTTCTTGACCGGCATGGCCAGTGCGAAGCTCAGAGGACCGAGAGCAGTGATCCAGGTGACGCCAACACCAACAGAGCTGGCCATACCGGAAAAGTCTACGTTGTTACACTCGACTCTTTGACCATTGAGCGTTCTGCTGGAATCGCAATTTGAGTCAAACACGTTACCCACGTCCCAGAACAGGGAAGTACGCAGGGAACGCTGATCCTTGATGAACGGCAGAGGGAACATGACCTCTACGCCACCCTGGACCAGAACGTTGCCACCAAATGGCAGAGGGTCCTGATCCGGGTCTGCGATCGTACCGGGGTTGCGGCCGGAACTTGGCGTACTGCGAGGACCCAGGGTGCTGTCCTTGAAGCCACGAACCGAGTTGAAACCGCCGGCATAGTAGTTTTCATAGAACGGCAGACCTGAGGTCGAACCGTAGCCGTCACCATAACCCAGCTCGGTGTGCAGACGCAGGGTGTAGTTATCGGTGATCGGGTGGAAATACTGTGCGCGGTAGTCCAGCTTGTAGAACGACAGGTCGCTGCCCGGCAAGGTGGTTTCGAACACAAGGCTTTGCGAGTGACCACGGGTTGCCAGTACACCTTTGTTCAGGGTGGACTCGGACCAGCCCACAGAACCCTTGAAGTTCAGGAAGCTGTCGCCTTCCCTGTTGATGAAGTCGAAAATCTCGTCAACGGTGTAGGTACCGGTCTTGATCTTGTCCTGCTGAACGTTCAGGCCGTAGGTCAGACGCGAAGTCTCGCTGATCGGGTAGCCCAGGTTGATACCGGCACCCAGGCTGTCTACTGCATAGCTCGCCACGTCGACATCGAGGTCGTCATAGTTGGTGGTGCGGTAGAAGGCGCTGTAGCCCAGGCTCACGCCATCAGCGGTCCAGTACGGATCGACATAGCTGAAGTTGTAGCGGCTCTGGTATTCGCTACGGGTCAGGCCAATGCTGACGCGGTTACCTGTACCCAGGAAGTTGTTCTGGCTGATGGAACCACCGAGGATCAGACCGGCGCTCTGTGCGAAACCAACGCTGGCGGTGATCGAACCGGAAGCCTGCTCTTCCACGGCGTAGTTGACGTCCACCTGGTCGTCGGTGCCCGGAACAGCTGGCGTTTCGACGTTCACTTCCTTGAAGAAGCCCAGGCGGTCCAGACGGGTTTTCGACTGATCGATCAGGTAGGTCGAAGCCCAGCCACCTTCCATCTGACGCATTTCGCGACGCAGCACTTCGTCCGCAGACTTGGTGTTGCCACGGAAGTTGATACGGTTGACGTAGGCACGCTTGCCCGGATCGACCACGAAAGTGATGTCTACGGTATGGTCCTGGTCATTCGGAGTCGGTACGCCGTTGACGTTGGCGAAGGTATAGCCTTCGTTACCCAGGCGACGGGTGATCAACTCGGAAGTCGTGGTCATGACCTTGCGCGAGAACACCTGGCCCGGCTGAATCAGCAACAGGGACTCGACCTGATCTTCAGGCACTTTCAGGTCACCGCTGAGCTTGACCGACTTGACCGTGTATTTTTCGCCTTCGTTGACGTTGACCGTGATGTACACGTTCTTCTTGTCAGGCGTGATCGAAACCTGGGTCGAGGCGATATCCATGTTGATATAGCCGCGGTCCAGGTAATAGGAACGCAGACGCTCAAGGTCGCCGGAGAGTTTTTCACGGGCGTACTTGTCGTCGTTCTTGAAGAAGGAAAGCCAGTTGGTGGTCTTGAGCTCGAACAGGTCGATCAGGTCTTCATCGGGGAAAACCGAGTTACCCACCACGTTGATGTGCTGAATGGCAGCAACGGTGCCTTCATTGATGTTGATCTTCAGACCGACACGGTTGCGCGGCTGAGGCACGACCTCGGCAGCAACCTCGGCAGAGTAACGGCCTTGTGCAACGTACTGGCGTTGCAACTCGTTACGCACACCTTCAAGGGTCGCACGCTGGAAGATTTCACCTTCGGCCAGACCGGACTGTTTCAGGCCCTTCATCAGGTCTTCGGTAGAAATCGCCTTGTTGCCCTCGATTTCGATGCTCGCAACGGAAGGACGCTCAACGACAGTAATGACAAGAACATTGCCATCACGTCCCAGCTGGATATCTTGAAAGAAACCGGTTTTGAACAACGCACGAGTAGCGTCAACCAGACGACCATCATCCGCCTGCTCGCCCACGTTGAGCGGCAACGCACCAAAGACGCTACCGGCGGACACCCGCTGCAGGCCGTTGACACGGATATCGGAGATGGTGAAGGACTCGGCGTGAACTTCGGCGATCATCAGTACGGCAAGAACCGCAGTTAGCAGCAGACGTTTCATGAAGTCCTTTCTTATTCCAACTGGCAATAAACAAACTGCCGCAAAATGCGGCAGATTTCGCAATACAGCAAGGACTTACAGTCGTCCCAGATCGTTGACCAGCGCGAGCAACATGACGCCCACCACCAGACTGATACCGATCTGAACTCCCCAACCTTGTACCTTTTCCGAAAGGGGGCGACCACGTGCCCACTCGATCAGATAAAACAGCAAATGCCCCCCATCAAGCACAGGGATCGGCAATAGATTCAGAACCCCCAGGCTTATGCTCAGATAAGCGAGGAAGTTCAGGAAATCGCCAATGCCCGACTGGGCTGAAGCGCCCGCCACTTTAGCAATGGTTATCGGTCCACTCAAGTTTTTTACCGAGAGCTCGCCGAACAACATTTTCCTGAGCGAATCCAGTGTCAGCACGCTCATGTTCCAAGTGCGCCTGGCGCCCTCTGCCACAGCGGCAAAAGGACCATAGCTGACTTCACGCAACATCTCAGGTGGCCAGTCGGCACCCTTTACACCCGCCCCCAGATAACCGGTCGCAGCCTTGCCTTCACCGCGCACCGCCAGAGTCAGCGGAACGTCGAGCTGCGCACCATCACGTTCGATACGCAGCGAGATCCTTGCATCAGGACGCTCACGTACCCAGTCGACGACCTGCTGCCATTCGTTGAGAGGCTTGCCATCGACTGCCAGCAGCAGATCACCGGTCTTCAGGCCTGCCGCTTGCGCAGGGCCTTTTGGGTCGAGTTCCGCCAGCACCGGCGCCAGCGCAGGACGCCATGGACGAATCCCCAGGGAGCGGATCGGATCGGGTTCTTCGGCACCCTTGAGCCAGTTGTCCAGCGTCAGGCTGTGCGCGGTATCGACCGTCGAGCCCTGATCGCGAACCTTCAAGGCAATGGTGCCACTCTCGCCCAGGCGACGAACCAGTTGCAGGTTGACGGCAGACCAGCCCGAAGTTGCCTCGCCGTCTACCGAAACAATTTCCTGGCCAGCGCTCAGGCCTGCCTGCTGCGCAATGCTTCCCGCCTCTACGGCGCCAATGACCGGCCGGACCTGCTGGCTGCCCAGCATGGCCAACGCCCAGAAGAACACGATGGCCAGCAGAAAGTTGGCTGCCGGGCCGGCAATGACGATTGCAATGCGCTGATACACCGTCTTGCGGTTGAAAGACTGATCAGCCAGATGCGGTGGTACATCGCCTTCACGCTCATCGAGCATCTTGACGTAACCACCCAGGGGAATCGCCGCCACGACAAACTCGGTGCCATGGCGGTCATGCCAGCGAATCAGCGGCGTGCCGAAGCCCACCGAAAAGCGGAGGACCTTGACACCACAACGCCGGGCCACCCAGAAGTGACCGAATTCGTGAAAGGTAACCAGAACACCCAGGGCAATCAGGGTGCCAATGATCATATATAGCGCGCTCATCAACCATCTCCGGGTGCCGGGATGCCGGCAACTGTGTTTATCATCGCAGCCACACCAGCCTGCTCCCGATACATCACATCAACCCCATCATCCATGTTCAGTTATCGTCCGTTTCGTTCCAGCCAAAGCCCTGCCAGAACACGCGCTTTTGCATCTGCCGCAAAGACCGCATCGAGCTCTTCGACAGCGACGGCAGGCTCAAGATTCAGTACTTCGTCGATCATACCCGCGATTTCCAGATAACCAATGCGTCGCTCGAGAAATGCCGCGACGGCCACTTCATTGGCAGCATTGAGCATGGCGGGAGCACTGCCTCCTGCCTCCGCAGCCTGCCGGGCCAGACGCAGGCACGGGAAGCGCTCTTCGTCGGGCTCCTCGAAATCCAGCTGACCGATACGGAAAAGATCCAGCGGAGAAACCCCAGAATCCATGCGCGCAGGCCAGGCCAGCGCATTGGCGATAGGTGTACGCATGTCCGGATTGCCAAGCTGAGCCAGTACCGAGCCATCCACATAATCCACCATCGAGTGGATCACGCTCTGGGGGTGAATGACGACTTCGACCTGGGCCGGGCGAGCATCGAACAGCCAGCAGGCCTCGATCAGTTCCAGCCCCTTGTTCATCATGGTGGCCGAGTCCACGGAAATCTTGCGCCCCATCGACCATACCGGGTGAGCGCAAGCCTGTTCAGGCGTGACGTCATGCAATTGCGCCAGAGGCGTCTTGCGAAACGGCCCACCCGACGCGGTCAGCAGGATACGTCTTACGCCTACAGCACTCAGGCCACGGGAAAAATCGACCGGCAGGCACTGAAAGATCGCATTGTGCTCGCTGTCGATGGGCAACAGCACAGCACCACTTTGCCGGACGGCCTGCATGAACAAGGCACCGGACATGACCAGTGCTTCCTTGTTCGCCAGCAGGACTTTCTTGCCCGCCTCGACCGCCGCCAGTGTCGGACGCAGACCGGCTGCGCCAACAATGGCAGCCATGACGGCATCGACCTGAGGATGCGCAGCCACTTCACACAGACCACCCTCCCCCACCAGCACACGGGTATCGAGCCCGGCAGCAGCAAGATCGTCCTGCAACTTGCGAGCGACATCCTGAGTGGGCACCACAGCGAAACGCGGCGTATGCCTGATGCACAACGCCAGCAATTCCTTCAGGCGGCTGAAGCCGGTCAGAGCAAACACCTGATAAAGAGCTGGATGCCGGGCTATGACATCCAGCGTGCTGAGACCAATCGAACCGGTAGCACCCAGGACGGTAATCTGTTGCGGCTTCACAGCACACCCCAGTCAGCAGCCCAGAGCAGCACTGCAAAAACAGGAATGGCAGCCGTCAGGCTGTCGATGCGGTCCAGCACGCCACCATGACCGGGCAGCAGGTTACTGCTGTCCTTGATACCGGCCTGACGCTTGAACATGCTTTCGGTCAGATCACCGACCACGGAGATCAGCACAATGAGCGCAGCGCCCAGAAGCCCAATGATCAGTTGCGAAACCGGCCAGTCACGGGACAGCCCTACTCCCGCTGTTATGAGCAGAGTAACCAACAGACCACCATAAACACCTTCCCAGCTTTTCCCCGGACTGACCTTGGGGGCCAGCTTGCGCTTGCCAAATGCCTTGCCGGAAAAATAGGCACCAATATCCGCAGCCCATACCAGCACCATGACCGCCAGAATCAGCAAATTACCCAGAGGCCATTGCTTGATAAGGATAAGTCCTTGCCAGGCCGGCAGCAGGATCAACAGACCAATGACCAGCTTGCAGGCAGCGCTCGCCCAGTAATCGCTGGAAGCGGGGAATGTCAGGACCAGATAGGTCGCTACCCCCCACCAGATAACCGCCGCGACGAGAACCCAGGGCGCAAGCCCCGGTACCAGATACATAAGGAACAGCAGAAGCGCGACCGTAGCGGCATAAGCCACCCGCATGCCCTGGGCCACAAGCCCGGCCAGCCGCGCCCACTCCCATGCACCCAGCACAACGACAAGGCCGATGAACAGTGCGAAGTCAGCGCCCTTGAGCAGGAAAAACCCGCATAGAGCAACCGGCAGCAAAATGAGTGCAGTGATGATCCGTTGTTTCAGCATTAAACCCGGGCTCCAGCTTCGACCTGTTCGCTGGTTTTACCGAAGCGACGTTGGCGCGAAGCGAAATCGGCCAGCGCAGCGCGCATGGCATCGTGTTTGAAGTCCGGCCAGAACAGGTCGGAAAAATACAGCTCGGCATAAGCCAACTGCCAGAGCAGGAAGTTACTGATACGGTGCTCGCCACCCGTACGAATGCACAGATCCGGCAACGGCAGGTCGCCGGTTGCCAGACAGGTCTGCAACAGTTCGGGCGTGATGTCTTCAGGTTGAAGATGCCCGGCCTGAACCTCACGGGACAAGCGCTGGGCAGCCTGGGCGATATCCCACTGCCCACCGTAATTGGCCGCGATCTGCAGAACGAAACGGCTGTTGCCAGCCGTCTGGAGTTCCGCCTCGCGCATGGCTGCCTGAAGCTCGGGATGGAAGCGCGAGCGATCACCAATTATGCGCAGGCTGATGCCATTCTCGTTCAAGCGACGGGTTTCGCGCCGCAGGGCCGTGAAGAACAACTCCATCAGGGCCCCGACCTCTTCGGCCGGTCGCTGCCAGTTTTCGCTGGAGAACGCGAACAACGTCAGCACCTCGACCTTGGCCTCGGCACACACCTCAATGACCGCACGCACAGCATCAACGCCTGCCTTGTGCCCGGCAACGCCTGGCAACAGGCGTTTCTTGGCCCAGCGATTATTACCATCCATGATAATCGCGACATGACGCGGCACCGAAGACGATGCGGCCGGTTTTGTCTTTTCCATGAAAGCGCCCCGAACCTTATACGGCCATCAGGTCTGCTTCTTTCTGCTTCGTCGCCGAGTCGATATCTGCCTCAGCCTTGTCAGTCAGTTTCTGGATATCTGTGGACGCGCGACGCTCTTCGTCTTCGCTGATTTCCTTGTCCTTGACCAGCTTCTTCAGATCACTCAGCGCGTCACGGCGAATGTTGCGCACGGCAACGCGAGCATCTTCAGCAGCACTGCGCGCCTGCTTGGTGAAGCCCTTACGGGTTTCCTCAGTCAGGGCAGGCATGGAGATCAGCAGCAGCTCGCCAAGGTTGGTCGGGTTCAGGTTCAGGCCTGCACTCTGGATCGCCTTGTCGACGGTTGCGAGCATGTTTCGCTCGAAGGCCACGACTTGCAAGGTCCGGGAGTCTTTGACCGTCACGTTGGCAACAGCACTCAAAGGGGTGTCAGTACCGTAGTAAGGCACCATTACGCTACCCAGGATGCTTGGGTGAGCCTTGCCGGTACGAATCTGGCCAAATGCATGAGTCAGTGATTCCAGGCTTTTCTGCATACGCGCCTGAGCGTCTTTCTTGATTTCGTTGATCATTGTTGAACTTCCTCGATCAGGGTTCCTTCAGCGCCGCCATGTACGATATTCAGCAGGGCGCCGGGCTTGTTCATGTTGAAGACGCGCAGCGGCATCTTGTGATCGCGACACAGACAGATAGCCGTCAGATCCATCACACCCAGCTTGCGATCCAGCACTTCATCGTAAGACAGATGATCGAACTTCTCGGCATTCGGGTCCTTGAACGGGTCTGCGGTGTAGACGCCATCGACCTTGGTCGCCTTGAGGACGACATCGGCATCGATTTCGATCGCTCGCAGGCAGGCAGCCGAATCCGTAGTGAAAAACGGATTACCGGTTCCGGCAGCAAAAATGACGACTTCCTTGGAGTTGAGGTGGCGCATGGCTTTGCGACGATCGTAATGATCGGTCACACCCATCATCGAGATGGCGGACATCACGATGGCCGAGATATTAGCTCGCTCCAGCGCATCACGCATTGCAAGGGCATTCATCACAGTGGCCAGCATGCCCATGTGATCGCCCGTTACCCGATCCATGCCGGCAGCACTCAGGGCTGCACCACGGAACAGGTTGCCACCGCCGATCACCAGCCCGACCTGAACGCCGATGCCAACCAGTTGACCGACTTCCAGCGCCATGCGATCCAGTACCTTGGGGTCGATACCGAAATCTTCCGACCCCATGAGGGCCTCGCCGCTAAGCTTGAGTAGAATGCGTTTATAGCGAGCCTGATAACCACTGCCCTGCTGAGCCATTGCGAATCTCTCCTGCGGCGTTTTCTGAAAAAAATCTGTGCGGGCCATTTCAGACCTGCGCTTACTCTAGCTTGACGCTGCAAGAGCGTCTGGAGAATGCAGCCTTGACGGCCAATTCTCAAAGGGAAAATTCCCTTTCCTTTTTGACAAAGAGGCCGCGCGCGTGAGCGGGCAGCCTCTTTGGGGCGACAGTTGAAAAACTGTCTTACTTCTTGCTTGCAGCTACTTGAGCAGCAACTTCTTCAGCGAAGTTGTCGACTGGCTTCTCGATGCCTTCGCCTACTTTGAAGTAGGTGAACGATACGATTTCAGCGCCAGCTTTCTTCGCCAGAGCACCGACGGTGATTTCCGGGTTCTTGACGAATGCTTGCTCAACCAGGCTGGCTTCGGCCAGGAACTTGGTGATACGACCGCTCACCATTTTCTCGACGATTTCAGCTGGCTTGCCTTTGATCTTGTCTTCGTTCAGTTGCAGGAAGACGCCCTTCTCGCGCTCGATCGCTTCAGCCGAAACTTCCGAAGGCAGCAGGAATTCAGGGTTGCTTGCAGCAGCGTGCATGGCGATGTCTTTGGCCAGCTCGGCGTCGCCGCCTTTCAGAGCTACAACCACACCGATCTTGTTGCCGTGCAGGTAAGCGTTGACCACATCACCTTCGATGCGGGTCAGGCGGCGAATGTTGACGTTCTCGCCAACCTTGGCAACCAGAGCAGTACGCTCTACTTCCTGAGCTTCGATCAGCGGAGCCACGTCGGTCAGCTTCTCGGCGAAAGCTTTCTCGATGCTGCTGTTCACGAAGTTCTTGAAGTCGTCCTGCAGAGCCAGGAAGTCGGTCTGGGAGTTGACTTCGATGATGACAGCAGCTTTGCCGTCTGCACCGACTTTAACGCCGATAGCACCTTCAGCAGCAACGTTGCCTGCTTTCTTGGCAGCCTTGATGGCGCCGGAAGCACGCATGTCATCAATGGCTTTTTCGATGTCGCCGCCAGCCTTGGTCAAGGCCTTTTTGCAATCCATCATGCCTTCGCCGGTACGCTCGCGCAGTTCTTTGACCAACGCTGCAGTAATCTCTGCCATTTCAAAATCCTCTTGGATAGGTTTTCAACCATTCCACCCGGGGTAAACGGGCGTTCAAATTCTTGAAAAATCAGGGTGACAGCAACACATGACAAGCAGCCCACGGTCACGCCAACAAATCATTTTCGAGGTGGCAAAAAGGGGGCCAAGCCCCCTTTTCGCGTACTGAGTAAACGCTAAGCGTCTGTTACTCAGCCTTCTACAGCTGCTGCAGCTGGAGCTTCTTCGACGTAGACGTCGGTGCCGCCAGCAACATTGTTGCGACCACGGATAACAGCGTCAGCCATCGAACCCATGTACAGCTGGATAGCGCGGATTGCGTCATCGTTGCCTGGGATGATGTAGTCAACGCCTTCCGGGCTGCTGTTGGTATCGACTACGCCGATGACCGGGATGCCCAGCTTGTTGGCTTCAGTGATAGCAATGCGCTCGTGATCAACGTCGATAACGAACAGTGCGTCAGGCAGACCGCCCATGTCCTTGATACCACCCAGGCTGCGATCCAGTTTTTCCAGATCACGGGAGCGCATCAGGGCTTCTTTCTTGGTCAGCTTGGCGAAAGTACCGTCTTCAGCCTGTACTTCCAGCTCGCGCAGACGTTTGATCGACTGACGGATGGTCTTGAAGTTGGTCAGCATGCCGCCCAACCAGCGGTGATCGACGTACGGCGAACCGCAACGTGCTGCTTCTTCAGCAACGATCTTGCCAGCGGAACGCTTGGTGCCGACGAACAGAATCTTGTTTTTGCCCTGAGCCAGGCGCTCAACGAAAGTCAGAGCTTCGTTGAACATTGGCAGGGTTTTTTCAAGGTTGATGATGTGAATCTTGTTACGCGCGCCGAAAATGTACTTACCCATTTTCGGGTTCCAGTAACGGGTTTGGTGACCGAAGTGCACACCGGCCTTCAGCATATCGCGCATATTGACTTGGGACATGATAGTTCCTTGATAAGTCGGGTTAGGCCTCCACGTATCCCAATGACCAACCAGTGGCGAGCCGCCAAAGGCACCCAGGTCATCGTGTCGACACGTGTGTGGGTTTATGCTTCCAGGGCGGACCTTGGAAAGCGGCGCATTTTATATCACAAAAGGAAAGCCAGTGAAACCCGAATCACACGCTTGTTTCTCCATCCTTTTGAAAACAGACGGATTCCCCAACGTTTCCTTTATAGAAGGAAGCGCTAGTCATGAGCCTGCGTCTGATAGAATCGTCCCTTTCCGCATTGGCCGCGTGCAACCACGCAGAGAGAAATTCGCATGACCGTGACCCTCAAAACTCCCGAAGACATCGAAAAGATGCGCATCGCCGGTCGTCTGGCCGCCGAAGTACTGGAAATGATCACCCCCCACGTCAAGCCCGGTGTCACCACCGAAGAGCTGGACCGCATCTGCCACGACTACATCGTCAACGAGCAACAGGCGATTCCGGCGCCACTCAACTATAAAGGCTTTCCCAAGTCGATCTGCACCTCGATCAACCATGTGGTCTGCCACGGCATTCCCGGCGAGAAGCAGCTCAAGAATGGCGACACCCTGAATATCGACATCACCGTCATCAAGGACGGTTATCACGGCGACACCAGCAAGATGTTCCATGTCGGCAAGGTCCCCGAGTGGGCCGAGCGCCTGTCGAAGATCACCCAGGAATGCCTGTACAAGGCCATCGAGATCGTCCGTCCGGGCACGCGCCTCGGGGATATCGGCTCAGTCATCCAGAAGCACGCCGAGAAGAACGGTTTTTCCGTCGTTCGTGAATTCTGCGGCCACGGGATCGGCAAGGTCTTTCACGAAGAACCGCAGGTACTGCATTATGGTGAGGCTGGCACCGGTATCGAACTGCTTGAGGGCATGACCTTCACCATCGAGCCGATGATCAACCAGGGTCGCGCCGACACCAAGATTCTCGGCGACGGCTGGACCGCCATTACCAAGGATCGCAAACTCTCGGCACAATGGGAGCACACGATTCTGGTAACCGCTGACGGCTATGAGATTTTCACCCTGCGCAGCGACGATACCATCGCGCGAACATCAGCCTGACAAGGCCTGCTCGCCCGACACAAGCCCGCACAGTCAGATTTAGAGATAAAGGAAAGCTGTTCCATGCCGCAGGTGGATCCCGATTTGTTCGACCGCGGCCAGTTCCAGGCCGAACTGGCCTTGAAGGCAAGCCCTATCGCCGCCTTCAAGAAAGCCATCCGCAACGCTCGCGACGTGCTCGACGAGCGCTTTCGCGAAGGCCGGAATATACGCCGCCTCATCGAGGATCGGGCCTGGTTCGTGGATAACATCCTGCAACAGGCCTGGGATCAGTTCGACTGGAGCGAAGACGCCGACATCGCCCTGCTGGCCGTCGGCGGCTACGGTCGCGGCGAACTGCACCCTTATTCGGATATCGACCTGCTGGTCCTGCTGGACAGCGCCGATCACGAGGTCTTCCGCGAATCCATAGAACGTTTTCTGACGCTGCTGTGGGACATCGGCCTTGAAGTCGGGCAAAGCGTGCGCTCTGTCGATGAGTGCGCGCAGGAAGGCCTGGCCGACCTGACCGTCATCACCAACCTGATGGAAAGCCGCACCATCGCAGGCCCGGAACGTCTGCGCCAGCGCATGCTGGAAGTCACCAGCACTCAGCATATGTGGCCGAGCAAGGACTTCTTCCTGGCCAAGCGCGCCGAGCAGAAGACCCGGCATCACAAGTACAACGACACCGAATACAACCTTGAGCCCAACGTCAAAGGCTCACCCGGCGGCCTGCGCGATATCCAGACCATCCTCTGGGTAGCCCGCCGTCAATACGGCACCCTGAACCTGCACGCCCTGGCGGGCGAAGGCTTCCTGCTGGAAAGCGAGAACAATCTGCTGGCCTCCTCCCAGGAGTTTCTCTGGAAAGTACGCTACGCCCTGCACATGCTGGCCGGACGCTCCGAAGACCGGCTGCTGTTCGATTACCAGAGCCGTATCGCCAGCCTGCTGGGTTATCAGGACAGCGATGCGAAGCTGGCCATAGAACGCTTCATGCAGAAGTACTACCGGGTGGTCATGAGCATCGCCGAGCTGAGCGACCTGATCATCCAGCATTTTGAAGAGGTCATCCTCGCTCAGGATGATGGCAGCAGCACACAACCGATCAATTCGCGCTTCCAGTTGCATGACGGTTATATCGAAGCCACGAACCCGAACGTGTTCAAACGCACCCCGTTCGCCATGATCGAGATTTTCGTGCTGATGGCCCAGCACCCGGAGATCAAGGGCGTGCGTGCCGATACCATTCGCCTGCTGCGCGAACACCGGCACCTGATCAACGATGATTTCCGCAACGACATCCGCAATACCAGCCTGTTCATCGAACTGTTCAAGTGTGAACTCGGCATTCACCGCAACCTGCGCAGGATGAACCGCTACGGCATTCTGGGCCTGTACCTGCCCGAATTCGGCCATATCGTCGGGCAGATGCAACATGACCTTTTCCACATCTATACGGTGGATGCGCACACGCTGAACCTGATCAAGCACATGCGCAGGCTGCAATACGCCGATGTGGCCGAAAAATTCCCGCTGGCCAGCAAGCTCATGGCACGCCTGCCCAAACCGGAACTGGCCTATCTGGCCGGCCTGTATCACGACATCGGCAAGGGGCGCGGCGGCGACCACTCCGAACTCGGCGCCGTGGACGCCCAGGCCTTCGGTGTGCGCCATCATCTGCCAAAATGGGATACGCACCTGATCCAGTGGCTGGTCAGCCACCATCTGGTGATGTCGACCACCGCACAGCGCAAGGACCTGTCCGACCCGCAGGTCATCCATGACTTCGCGCAGTTCGTCGGCGACGAAGTCCACCTCGATTACCTCTATGTGCTGACTGTCGCCGACATCAATGCGACCAACCCGACGCTCTGGAACTCCTGGCGTGCGAGCCTGTTGCGCCAGCTGTACACCGAAACCAAGCGGGCCTTGCGCCGCGGCCTGGAAAACCCGGTCGATCGCGAAGAGCAGATTCGCCGCACACAGATTGCCGCACTGGATATCCTGGTGCGCAACGGCGTCGACCCGGACGATGTGGAACAGCTCTGGTCCGCGCTGGGTGATGATTACTTCCTGCGCCATACCGCTGGCGACGTGGCATGGCACAGCGATGCCATCCTTCAGCAACCTGCCGATGGCGGCCCGCTGGTCCTTATAAAGGAAACCACGCAGCGAGAATTCGAGGGTGGTACCCAGATCTTCATCTATGCCCCGGACCAGCATGATTTCTTCGCCGTGACCGTGGCTGCGATGGACCAGTTGAACCTGAACATTCATGACGCCCGCATCATTACGTCCAGCAGCAAGTTCACCCTCGACACCTATATCGTGCTGGACAACGATGGCGGCGCCATTGGCGACAATCCCGAGAGAACCCGGCAGATCCGTGATGGCCTGACCGAAGCCCTGCGCAACCCGGACAACTACCCGACCATCATCAAGCGTCGCGTACCGCGCCAGCTCAAGCATTTCTCCTTTGCGCCCCAGGTGACGATCCATAACGATGCACAACGCCCGGTGACCGTACTGGAACTGCTGGCGCCGGACCGCCCTGGATTGCTGGCACGTATCGGCAAGATTTTCCTGGAGTTCGATCTGTCCTTGCAGAACGCCAAGATCGCGACCCTGGGCGAGCGCGTGGAAGACGTGTTCTTCATTACCGATGCCAACAATCAACCGCTCTCCGACCCCCAGCTGTGCAGCCGTCTGCAGGAAGCCATCGCCAAGCAATTGAGCCTCAACTCAGAGCCGGGCGGCAATTTGCGAATCAATATCTAGGGGTCTGTACGAAATGTTTTCGAGCGAAGGTGAGCCTGTTTTCAACGCAGTATCACCGAGCGCAGATACATTTCGTACAGAGCCTGAAGAATCGACTCAACGGCACCTTAACCGGTGCCCAGCCATTGAGAACCCAGCACCATGAATAACGCCATGCAACAGCTTCAGCCTTACCCGTTCGAGAAGCTTCGCGCTCTGCTCGGCAGCGTAACGCCCAACCCGGACAAGCGCCCCATAGCCCTGTCCATCGGCGAGCCGAAGCATCGTTCACCCGAGTTCGTCGCCAAGGCCCTGGCCGACAACCTCGACCAAATGGCGGTATATCCAACAACGCTGGGCATCCCGGCCCTTCGCGAAGCCATTGCCAGCTGGTGCAACCGCCGTTTCAATGTGCCTGAAGGCTGGATCGACCCGGCGCGCAACGTCTTGCCGGTCAACGGCACCCGCGAAGCGCTGTTTGCCTTCACCCAGACCGTGGTCAATCGTAGCGACGATGGTCTGGTGGTCAGCCCCAACCCTTTCTATCAGATCTACGAAGGCGCGGCGTTCCTGGCCGGCGCTCAACCGCACTACCTGCCATGCCTGAGCGAAAACGGTTTCAACCCTGACTTCGATGCTGTCACGCCGGATATCTGGAAACGCTGCCAGATCCTGTTCCTCTGCTCGCCCGGCAACCCGACCGGCGCGCTGATTCCACTGCCGACCCTGAAAAAGCTGATTGCCCTGGCCGACGAGTACGATTTCGTGATCGCGGCGGACGAATGCTACAGCGAGCTGTACTTCGACGAGCAGACACCACCGCCTGGCCTGCTCACAGCCTGCGCCGAACTGGGCCGCCAGGACTTCAAGCGTTGTGTGGTCTTCCACAGCCTGTCCAAACGCTCCAACCTGCCGGGCCTGCGCTCAGGTTTTGTGGCGGGCGACGCCGATATTCTCAAGGCCTTCCTGCTGTACCGCACCTACCACGGCTGTGCCATGCCGGTTCAAACCCAACTGGCCAGTATCGCGGCCTGGAATGACGAAGGGCACGTACGCGCCAACCGCGACCTGTATCGCGAGAAGTTCGACGCAGTCCTGGAAATCCTCGCTCCCGTGCTGGATGTACAACGCCCGGATGGCGGCTTCTACCTCTGGCCGAACGTGGGCAAGGATGACGCCGGGTTCTGCCGCGACCTGTTCGTCGATCAGCATATAACAGTAGTGCCGGGTTCCTACCTGTCCCGCGAAGCCAATGGCATCAACCCGGGCGCTGGCCGCGTACGTCTGGCGCTGGTTGCACCACTGGCCGAATGCATCGAAGCCGCCGAGCGGATTCGCGCCTTCATCACGCGCTGAGTGTTGCGATTCCATGGCACGCAACGTGCCATGGAACAAGATCATTTCAGAAACAGCTTATAGAACGCTCCCGACCAGACTGCTCTCAACACAGCCCGGCCGGGCACAGTACGTTTGGGCGTGGCATAATCGCGGGCTGAACTCTGGGAAGATAGTGGGGCATCAGGGGAAACCCGGTGACTCTAGGGTAAAACAATGACTTACACTCTATACGGCATCAAAGCCTGCGACACGATGAAAAAAGCTCGTACCTGGCTCGATGAACATACCGTGAGCTACGAGTTTCATGATTACAAGACACTTGGCATTGACCGTGAGCACCTGACGCAGTGGTGCGATGAACACGGCTGGCAAGTGGTGTTGAACCGCGCGGGGACGACCTTTCGCAAGCTCGATGACGGACAGAAGGCCGATCTCGATCAGGCAAAGGCAATCGAACTGATGCTCGCGCAGCCGTCGATGATCAAGCGCCCGGTGCTGGATCTTGGCGATAAAACCCTGATTGGTTTCAAACCCGACCTGTATGCAACGGCCATCGCCTGATTGAGATGGCCCTTTAATTGGCAAGAGGAATTTGCATGTCTACTACCCTGTTCAGCCTGGCCTTCGGTGTCGGCACTCAAAACCGTCAAGGCGCGTGGCTGGAAGTCTTTTACGCCCAGCCGCTGATCAACCCGTCGGCTGAGCTGATTGCCGCTATCGCGCCGGTTCTGGGCTACAGCGCTGGCAACCAGGCCATTGCGTTCAACACCGACCAGGCCTCGAAACTGGTCGATGCGGTCAAATCCATCGATGCCGCTCAAGCTGCCCTGCTGACTCGTCTGGCTGAAAGCCACAAGCCGCTGGTCGCCACTCTGCTGGCAGAAGACGCGCCCCTGACTTCAACGCCTGAGGCCTACCTCAAGCTGCACCTGCTGTCCCATCGTCTGGCCAAGCCACACGGTCTGAATCTGGCCGGTATCTTCCCGCTGCTGCCAAACGTTGCATGGACCAGCCAGGGTGCAGTGGATCTGGCCGAGCTGGCCGAGCGTCAACTCGAAGCACGCCTGAAAGGCGAGCTGCTGGAAGTCTTCTCGGTGGACAAGTTCCCGAAAATGACCGACTACGTAGTGCCGAGCGGCGTGCGTATCGCTGACAGCGCACGTGTTCGCCTGGGCGCCTACGTGGGCGAAGGCACTACCGTGATGCACGAAGGTTTCGTCAACTTCAACGGCGGCACCGAAGGTCCGGGCATGATCGAAGGCCGTGTTTCGGCAGGCGTCTTCGTCGGCAAGGGTTCCGACCTCGGCGGCGGCTGCTCCACCATGGGCACCCTGTCCGGTGGCGGCAACATCGTCATCAAGGTCGGCGAAGGCTGCCTGATCGGCGCCAACGCCGGTATCGGCATTCCTTTGGGCGACCGCAACACCGTCGAAGCCGGCCTGTACATCACTGCCGGTACCAAAGTCGCTCTGCTCGATGAAAACAACGAGCTGGTCAAAGTCGTCAAGGCTCGCGACCTGGCAGGTCAGACCGATCTGCTGTTCCGTCGCAACTCGCAGACCGGCGCAGTGGAATGCAAGACCCACAAGTCGGCCATCGAGCTGAACGAAGCACTGCACGCTCATAACTGATGCCGTGTCCGGGTACAGGGTTTCACATCCTGTACCCGCTCCATCGAGCTGGATGAACAATGCCCCTCATTTCTCCATGGCGCGCTGACTTCCCTGCCATCGACGCCCTTCAGCGCCAGGGCCAGACGTATCTGGACAGCGCTGCAACCACGCAAAAACCCCAGGCATTGATCGATGCCCTGACCCATTACTACGCAAACGGTGCCGCCAATGTGCATCGTGCGCAGCATTTACCCGGTGCTCACGCCACCCAGGCGTTCGAGGACAGCCGCAACAAGATTGCCCACTGGCTGAACGCCAGTGAATCCGGCCAGATCATTTTCACCCACGGCGCAACCTCGGCGCTCAACCTGCTGGCTTACGGCCTGGAGCAGGAGTTTGCCGCAGGCGACGAAATCGTTATCAGCGCACTGGAACACCACGCCAACCTGCTGCCCTGGCAGCAACTGGCCCAGCGCCGCGACCTGAAACTGGTGATCCTGCCACTCGACAGCAATGGCCTGATCGACCTGAATGCGGCCACTACGCTGATCGGCCCGCGCACTCGCTTGCTGGCAGTCAGTCAGCTCTCCAACGTACTCGGCGCCTGGCAGCCATTGCCACGCCTGCTTGAGCTGGCCAGAGAACAAGGCGCATTGACGGTAGTGGATGGCGCCCAGGGCGTGGTCCATGGCCGACATGATGTGCAGGCACTGGGTTGCGATTTCTATGTATTTTCCAGCCACAAGCTCTATGGCCCGGACGGGCTCGGCGTGCTGTATGCCAGCAACGCAGCACTGCCACGCCTGAAACACTGGCAATACGGCGGTGAAATGGTACTGGACGCCGATTACCACCGGGCCCGTTTCCGCTCCGCGCCCCTGGGTTTCGAGGCCGGTACGCCGCCGATTGCCAGCGTGATCGGCCTGGGTGCGACCCTGGATTATCTGGACAGTCTGAATCAGCAGGCCGTGGCCGAACATGAAGCCCGGCTGCATCAACGCCTGCTGGAAGGCCTGCAACAGCGTGACGGCATTCGCGTGCTGGGTTCGCCGGAACTGGCGCTGGTCAGCTTCGTAGTCGATGGCATACATAACGCCGATCTGGCTCATCTGCTGACTGAACAGGGCATTGCCGTACGCGCAGGCCATCATTGTGCGATGCCACTGCTCAAGAACCTTGGTCTGTCAGGCGCAATCCGTGTATCACTTGGCCTGTACAACGACTCGGATGACCTGCTGCGCTTTTTCAGTGCTCTGGATCAGGCGCTGGAGTTGCTGCGATGACTCTGACCACAGGCGCGCAAACGGCACTGGACACCTTCAGCCAGCTTCAAGGCTGGGAGCAACGCGCTCGCCTGCTGATGCAATGGGGCGACCGGCTGCCCGCCCTGAGCGAAGACGAAAGATCCGAAGAGCATCTGGTGCAGGGCTGTGAAAGCAAGGTCTGGCTACTGGGCACTGTCAGCGATGGACGCTGGCAGTTTCGGGCCGCCAGTGATGCACGGTTGATTCGCGGTCTGGTGGCGCTGCTGCTGGAGCGGGTCAACGGCCTCTCGGAGCAGGAACTGCTGGAGGTGGACCTGCCCGACTGGTTCAATCAACTGGGCCTGAGTCGCCAGTTGTCACCTTCGCGCAGCAACGGCCTGAACGCCGTGCTGCACAAGATGCGGCAACTGGCTCACGCCTGAGGCAGCGGAGCCGAAACCGGTTTTACACGCTCGGAAGGACGCCGTGTTCCGGCCACCAGCTTGTCGATAGCCCGGGTGGCCGCGACCATGCCGAAGGTCGCCGTCACCATCATCACCGCACCGAAACCTCCCGCGCAGTCGAGTTTGACGCCATCCCCCACGAAACGCTTCTGCAAGCAGATGCTGCCATCAGGCTTGGGATAGCGCAGTTGCTCGCTGGAAAACACACAGGGCACGCTGTAGTGACGGTTCGGAGTGCGGGAGAAACCGTATTCGCGGCGCAGAGTCGAGCGTACCTTGGAGGCCAGCGGATCGTTGAAGGTGCGGTTCAGGTCACCGATCTGAATCTGGGTTGGGTCAATCTGCCCGCCAGCACCACCGGTGGTCACGATCTGGATCTTGCGCCGCTTGCACCATGAAATCAGCGCGGCCTTGGCGTTGACGCTGTCGATGCAGTCGATCACGAAGTCCAGATCCGGGGTGATGTAATCCGCCATGGTGTCACGGGTCACGAAATCGCTGACCGCATGCACGACACACGCCGGGTTGATCGCCTTTATCCGCTCAGCCATGACCTCGACCTTGGGCCGGCCCACCGTACTGTCCAGCGCATGCAACTGGCGATTGCTGTTGCTGACGCAGACGTCGTCCATATCGAACAGGGAAATCTCGCCTACACCGCAGCGAGCCATGGCCTCGGCCGCCCAGGAACCCACGCCGCCGATACCGACCACGGCCACATGGGCTGCGCGCAAGCGTTCCAGCCCCTCAACGCCGTACAGACGGGCGATGCCTGCGAACCGTGGATCTTCTGTGCTCATGTCAATTACCCCGAAAAACCGGCGCGCATTATAAGAGGTTTGGCAGAGGCTCGGCACCCTTCTCATCGCCTGACTGGCAATCACTGCCTACGGAGCACTGAACAAGAAGATAAAAAAGGCCGCAGCAAACATGCAAAAGGCCATGGACATATCGATCAGGAAAGCGCGCCCATCAACTCGAAACAACCCACCACAACTAAATATATACATCCCCCAAGCGAATTATTTTGTTTATAAATCAGGATCAGCACAACAACACACTGACTAGATGAACTCTATATTCTGACGTTTCAAAAAAACCATATCTGTGCAATCAGAAAAATGACAAAACGGATGCATGTTCATGAGCACTCTCAACACCAGCCCACTTGACTCACCTCAGGAACAAGTTGCCTTTCACGAAAAACGCTGGCAAGCATTAACCGTTATCTGTCTGGCAACTCTTATGATCGTGCTGGATACAACGATCGTGAACGTGGCACTCCCGTCCATCAAACTGGACCTGGGCTTTGACGATGCCTCATTGGCATGGGTCATCAATGTGTATCTATTGACCTTTGGCGGGTTTCTGCTGCTGGGCGGCCGCCTTGGCGATCTGTATGGGCAACGAGCGGTTTTTATCTGGGGGACCAGCCTGTTTACCATCGCATCACTGGCCTGCGGTATCGCGACGACTCAAGAAACACTCATCGCAGCCCGCGCATTTCAAGGCTTTGGCGGCGCACTGCTCACCGCAACAGCGCTGTCGCTTATCATCCGCCTGTTCACGGACCCGACTGAACGTGCAAAAGCCATTGCAGCCTACAGCTTCGTGTGTACCGGTGGCGGCAGTATCGGAGTGTTGCTGGGTGGCGTCCTGACCAACCTCTATGAGTGGTATTCGATTTTCCTGATCAATCTGCCGACAGGTGTTCTTGTCCTCGCGTTGAGCAGGCGCTTGCTTCCACATGCCGAAGCAACGGAAAAAGGCGCTCTCGATATAGCGGGGGCAATCACGATAATTGCAGCGTTGATGCTGGCCGTTTACGCAATCATGAATGGCAATCATATCGGTTGGCGTTCTACGAGCACACTTAGCCAACTTGCCACTTCGGCACTACTTTTCATTCTGTTTATCGTTATAGAACTTCGTACGAAAGCTCCTTTGATCCCTGTACGACTTTTCCGCTCAAGGAGTCTGACAACAGCCAATTTCATTGGCGTACTTTGGGCAACTTCCATGTTTGCCTGGTTTTTTCTTTGTGCCCTGTATCTTCAACAAGTACTGGATTACTCACCTCTTGAGGTCGGGCTGGCGTTTCTTCCGGCCAATCTGGTGATGGCGTTGTGCTCATTACTCCTGTCTTCCAGGCTCATCATTCGCTACGGGGTAAAACTGCCGCTGGTCCTTGGGCTCGCGCTCGCTGCCGCAGGCCTTTTCCTGCTGGCCAAGGCACCTGCCGCCGGTAACTTCCTGCTTGATATCCTGCCGGGCATGCTGCTGATCGGCGTGGGCGCAGGGATGGGCTTCAACCCCATACTGGTTGTCGCCATGGGCGATGCAAAACCCGGCGAAGAAGGCATCGCCTCGGGGATCGTCAATACCTCTTTCATGCTCGGAGGCGCAGTGGGTCTGGCCATTATCAGCAGCCTGGCTTCGTACTATAACGAACGACTCGCAGAAGCCGGTTACACAGCACTGGAAGCCTTGAGTGGCGGTTATGGCGCGGCCTTCCTGCTGGGTGGCCTGCTGTCTCTTCTGGCCTCAGTAACCGGCGCAGTATTCCTGCGCAAGTAATGGCGACGATGACGCTGATTGAAAGTCCGGGTATCGAACGGCAGTCATGAACGCCGTTTAACTTCGTTTTGCTTTAAGATATCCGCCTTTTCGCGCCCATAGCCTTGCTACCGGAGTTCAGTTCATGACGGCCCCAGCCGACCTTTCGCCCACGCTTCAACTCGCCTGCGACCTGATTCGCCGTCCATCGGTCACTCCGGTCGATGCCGATTGCCAGACCGTGATGATGCAACGTCTGGGCGATGCGGGCTTCAAGCTGGAGCCCATGCGCATCGAAGACGTCGACAACTTCTGGGCAACACATGGCACCAGCGAAGGTCCGGTGCTGTGTTTCGCCGGCCACACCGATGTGGTGCCGACCGGCCCTGTCCAGGCCTGGCAGAACGATCCGTTCGATGCGCTGATCGACGAACACGGCATGCTCTGCGGCCGTGGTGCTGCTGACATGAAAGGCAGTCTGGCTGCAATGCTGGTGGCGTCCGAGCGTTTCGTCAGCGATTACCCGAATCACAAGGGTTCGGTGGCATTCCTGATCACCAGCGATGAAGAAGGCCCGGCGCACCATGGCACCAAGGCTGTCGTTGAACGTCTTGCTGCCCGTAAAGAGCGTCTGGACTGGTGCATCGTCGGCGAGCCATCGAGTACAACACTGGTGGGCGACGTGGTGAAAAACGGTCGTCGCGGCTCGCTGGGCGCCAAACTGACCGTACGCGGTGTCCAGGGCCATGTGGCCTATCCGCATCTGGCTAAAAACCCGATTCATCTGGCTGCCCCGGCACTGGCCGAACTGGCTGCCGAGCACTGGGACGATGGCAATGCGTTCTTCCCGCCGACCAGCTTCCAGATATCCAACCTCAATTCCGGTACGGGCGCGACCAACGTGATCCCCGGTGATCTGGTGGCTGTGTTCAACTTCCGCTTCTCGACCGAATCCACTGTCGAAGGCTTGCAGCAACGTGTCGCCGCAATCCTCGACAAGCACGGTCTGGACTGGCACGTGGACTGGGCGCTGTCGGGTCTGCCATTCCTCACCGAACCCGGCGCATTGCTGGATGCGGTTTCGGCCAGCATCAAGCAGGTCACCGGGCGCGAAACCAAGGCTTCCACCAGTGGCGGCACTTCGGATGGCCGTTTCATCGCGACCCTGGGCACTCAAGTGGTTGAACTGGGGCCGGTCAATGCGACTATCCATCAGGTCAACGAACGCATCCTGGCCAGCGATCTCGATGTCTTGACCGAGATCTACTACCAGACCATGGTCAAGTTGCTCGCCTGATGCTGACCTGCCCGATCTGTTCGGCGCCTCTGGGCGCCGCCGACAATGGCGTGGTCTGCCCAGCCAATCATCGCTTCGACCGTGCGCGTCAGGGCTATCTGAACCTGTTGCCCGTGCAGCACAAGAACAGCCGTGATCCTGGAGACAACCAGGCCATGGTCGAGGCCCGGCGTGACTTCCTGAATGCCGGGCATTACGCACCGGTGGCGCAGCGTCTGGCCGAACTGGCTGCCGAGCGCGCCCCGGCTCACTGGCTGGACATCGGTTGTGGTGAGGGTTACTACACCGCGCAGATCGCCGAAGCCCTGCCTCACGCCGATGGCTATGCGCTGGATATTTCCCGCGAAGCGGTCAAGCGTGCCTGCCGTCGCAACCCGAAGCTGACCTGGATGGTCGCCAGCATGGCCCGCGTGCCATTGCCGGACGCCAGCTGTCAGTTTCTGGCCAGCGTCTTCAGCCCGCTGGACTGGAAAGAAGCCAAGCGCCTGCTGACGCCCGGTGGCGGCCTGATGCGCGTCGGCCCGACCAACGAGCACCTGATGGAACTGCGCCAGCGACTCTACGATGAAGTGCGCGATTACGCTGACGACAAGCATCTGGCCATTGTGCCGGAAGGCATGCAGCTACAACACAGCGAAACCTTGCGCTACACCCTGAAGCTGATCGACGGGCAGTCACGCGCCGACCTGCTGGCCATGACGCCTCACGGATGGCGTGCCAGCGCCGAGCGTCGCACAGCGGTCATCGAGCACCCAGGACCTTTCAAGGTCACCGTATCCATGCGCTACGATTATTTCGTGCTGCAGTAGCATTCAAACGAGGCCCCCATGCGCCAACCCGATATCGAGATTTACCTGAAAGACGAAGACGTCGATCACAAGGCCATCGCCCAATGGCTCGGGACCGTACTCGGTCCTTGCAGCGACTGGACCCAGAAAGGCCAGACCTGGAAATGCAAGGCCGGCAATGTTCCGGTCACCTGGCTGCCAAAGGCTGTCGGCAAATGGAACAGCCTGTACCTGGAAAGCGACCAGACCCCGTGGGAGGACGATATCGCCTGCGCCCGCGCCGCCTTCGCTGCACTCAATGTCGAAGTACGCTGCGCGCCGGGGACCTGGGTCGAAGAAGAAAGCGACGATGCCGCCGACCGCTGGATTCGCATCAGCGCCGATGGGGAAGAAGAGATTACCTGGCGCACTTCGTAAAGACATACAGCAAGCACAAGATATCGATATCGAGTGATTGGGCCGCAATCCGTGGGGGGACCTTGGCCGCGACAGCCAGTTTGAAGACGCTAAAAATGTGTTGCCTGTCAATTGGGGTCGTCGCGGCCAAGGCCTCTCCCACTTCATGACATATATGCCGTAACCGATCAGCATCAGGCTCGCTTGCCACCGCTATCGGCCGCTTTGCCGATACCGGGCAGATACGGCACACTGACGCCCATCGGGCGCTCGCCCCTACATCCCACTCAGCAGAAGCCGTATGACCCGTTCCCCGTTCCGTCGTCTTGTATTCGGCACTCTGCGCCGGTTGCTGTATCTCTGGGTTCGCTCGGAAACCATCAACCAGTCGTCCTTCACGCTCAATCTGGATCGCAGCCGTCCGGTGTTCTATGTACTGCAATCGCCTTCACTGAGCGACCTGGCAGTCATCGATACCGAATGCCGCAAGGCAGGCCTGCCGCGCCCGATCCTGCCTGTACCGGTGGGCAATCTGATGGAGCCCGCTGCGTTCTTTTATCTGACGCCCGAGCCGGACTGGCTGGGTCGCCAGGACAAGCGCGGTGCGCCGCCCACTCTGGAGCGACTGCTTGAGGCGGTCAGCCGCAACCCCGCCGAAGATGCTCAGATCATTCCGGTCAGTGTGTTCTGGGGACAATCGCCGGACCATGAATCCAGTGCGTGGAAACTGCTGTTCGCTGACAGTTGGGCGGTTACCGGGCGTCTGCGCCGCCTGGTCAGCATCCTGATTCTGGGCCGCAAGACCCGCGTACAGTTTTCAGACCCCATCCACCTGCGTGATCTGATCAACGAGAACAAGAGCCCTGAACTCACCCTGCGCATGAGCCAGCGCTTGTTGCGTGTCCGCTTTCGCAACCTGAAAAGCGCGGTGATCGGCCCCGACGTTTCGCACCGCCGCAATCTGGTCAAAGGGCTGCTGGACGAACCGATGGTCCAGCAGGCCATCGTGGAAGAGGCCGAGCGCGAGAAGATCACTCACGAAAAGGCCCGGGAGCAGGCTCTGCGTTATGGCAACGAAATCGCCTCGGACTACACCTATTCGGCCATCCGTTTTCTGGAAGTGGTGCTGAGCTGGTTCTGGAACAAGATCTACGACGGTATCAAGGTCAGCCATATCGAAGGCGTACAGAACGTCGCGCCCGGCCATGAAGTGATTTATGTCCCGTGCCACCGCAGCCACATCGATTACCTGCTGCTGTCCTATCTGCTGTTTCGCAACGGCCTGACTCCGCCGCACATTGCGGCTGGCATCAACCTGAACATGCCAGTGATCGGTGGCTTGCTACGGCGCGGCGGCGCGTTCTTCATGCGCCGCACCTTCAAGGGCAACCCGCTGTATACCGCCGTTTTCAACGAATACCTGCATACCCTGTTCACCAAGGGTTTCCCGGTCGAGTACTTCGTCGAAGGTGGCCGTTCGCGTACCGGGCGCATGCTGCAACCCAAGACCGGCATGCTCGCCATTACCCTGCGCAGTTTCCTGCGCAACTCGCGCATGCCCATCGTGTTCGTCCCGGTGTATATCGGCTATGAGCGGGTGCTCGAAGGTCGTACCTACCTGGGCGAATTGCGCGGTGCCAGCAAGAAGAAAGAATCGATCTTCGATATCTTCAAGGTGATCGGCGCCCTCAAGCAGCGTTTCGGGCAGGTGTCGGTGAACTTTGGCGAGCCGATCAAGCTGGCACAGTTCCTCGATAACGAACAACCCGACTGGCGTGAGCAGGAGCTGGGGCCGCAGTTCCGTCCGGCGTGGCTCAATGAAACCACCAATCGCCTGGGCGAGCGTGTGGCTCAGCATCTGAACGAAGCTGCCGCCGTCAACCCGGTGAATCTGGTGGCCGTAGCATTGCTCTCCACCCAGCGGCTGGCGCTGGACGATCAGGCCATGGAGCGGGTGCTGGATCTGTACCTGACACTGCTGCGAAAAGTACCGTACTCACCGCACACCACATTGCCAGAGGGCGATGGCCGGGCGCTGATCGAGCATGTCAAAGGCATGGATCTGCTGGCCGAGCAAAAGGATGCGCTGGGCAAGATTCTGTATCTGAACGAACAGAACGCGGTCTTGATGACCTACTACCGCAACAACGTGCTGCATATCTTCGCCCTGCCCTCGCTGCTGGCAAGCTTCTTCCAGAGTTCGTCGCGCATGAGCCGTGAGCAGATCCTGCGCTACACCCGTGCGCTGTATCCGTATCTGCAATCGGAGCTGTTCATTCGCTGGACGCTGGAAGAGCTGGATGAAATCGTCGACCAGTGGCTGGCCGCATTCGTCGAGCAAGGCCTGCTGCGCTTCAAGAACGATGCCTTCGTACGCCCGGAACCGAGTTCGAGGGAGTTTGTACAACTGACGCTGCTGTCCAGGGCCATCGCCCAGACCTTGCAGCGTTTCTACATGGCCATCTCGTTGCTGCTCAACAGCGGCCAGAACACGCTCAGCGCAGAAGAGCTGGAAGACCTGTGTACAGTCATGGCTCAGCGGCTGTCGATCCTGCATGGCCTCAATGCGCCGGAGTTCTTCGACAAGAGCCTGTTCCGGCACTTCATCCAGACCTTGCTCGACCTCGGCGTGCTGCGCAAGGACAGCGCTGGCAAGTTGAGCCATCACCCGCTGCTCGGTGAGCTGGCGGAGGGTGCAGCCAAGCGTGTACTGCCGGCAGAGATTCGCCTGTCGATTCGACAGGTGGCGCTGCATAACGAGATCGAAGAAACGCCTGCCGCAGATTGAGCCACGTTTTTCCGGTTCCCTGATAACCTCAATTCAGGGTCGCGCTGACGGTCGTGTCAGCGCGACTTCCAAGACTCTACAAAATAAGGATGCTGCCATGCTTCGCCCATCGTTTACCTTTGCCGGCCTGTGTGCAGGCCTGCTGCTGTCGGCTAACGTGTTTGCCCTGTCTCTTGGCGACCTGTCGCAATCGGATGCCACAGGCGGGCTCAAGGATGCACTGACTCAAGGCGCGCAAGTCGCGGTCAAACAACTGGGCGTTCCCGGCGGTTTCAGCAATAACCAGGAAGTGCGCATCGAGTTGCCGGGCAATCTGGGCAAGGTCGCGAAAAAGATGAAACAGTTCGGCATGGGCGCCCAGGTCGATCAACTGGAAGCCAGCATGAACCAGGCCGCCGAAGCCGCTGTGCCTCAGGCTCAGGCCCTGCTGGTGGATGCCGTCAAGAAAATGAGCGTGGCCGATGCCAAGTCGATCCTCAGTGGCGGCAAGGACTCGGCCACCCAGTACCTGAACAGCAGCAGCCGTGAGCAGATCCGCGCCAAGTTCCTGCCTATCGTCAAGCAAGCCACCGACAAGGTAGGTCTGGCACAGAAATACAATGCCTTTGCCAGCCAGGCAGCAACCCTGGGCGTTCTGGACGCGAAAAGCTCCAATATTGAAGGCTATGTGACTGAACAAGCGCTCAACGGCCTGTTCGAGATGATCGCCAGACAGGAAGAAAGCATCCGCGCCAACCCGGCTGCCGCAGCGACCGGATTGGCGAAGAAGGTGTTTGGAGCGCTCTAAACCGAGTAGGAGCGGATTCATCCGCGAATGGTTTCGCGAATGAATTGGCTCCTACGGTCGTTTTACCCTGAACCACGCCGCATAAAGCGCTGGCAGGAACAGCAAGGTCAGCGCAGTAGCGACAATCAGGCCGCCCATGATCGCGACCGCCATCGGGCCGAAGAACAGGCTGCGTGACAGCGGGATCATGGCCAGGACGGCGGCCAGTGCAGTCAGCACGATCGGGCGGAAACGGCGTACCGTGGCCTCAATGATGGCGTGCCATTGATCCTGCCCACCGGCGATATCCTGCTCGATCTGGTCCACCAGAATCACCGAGTTACGCATGATCATCCCGGACAGGGCGATGGTGCCCAGCATGGCGACGAAGCCGAACGGCTGATTGAAGATCAGCAGGAACAGCGTCACGCCGATCAGGCCCAAGGGGGCCGTCACGAACACCATGAACATGCGTGAAAAGCTGCGCAACTGGATCATCAGCAAGGTCAGCACGACCACGATGAACAGCGGCACACCGGCATTCACCGAGTTCTGCCCGCGAGCCGAATCCTCAACGGTGCCGCCCACTTCCAGCAGATAACCATCCGGCAGTTCAGCACGTACCGGCTCAAGGGTCGGCAGGATCTGCTGGACCAGTGTCGCAGGCTGTTCCTTGCCATAGATATCGGCACGTACGGTCACACTGGGCAAACGGTTGCGGTGCCAGATGACGCCTTCTTCAAAACCATATTCCAGTGTTGCAACCTGCGACAGCGCGACGCTGGCTCCACTTTGCGTGGGCACCGCCAGGCTCGACAGTGAACCCAGTTGCTCACGCTCGTTACGAGTGCCGCGCAGCAGGATTTCGATCAGCTCATCGTCCTCGCGGAACTGGCTGACGCTGGAGCCGGTAAGCGAATGCCGCAGGAAGGATGAAAGATCCGCCGTGGTAACGCCCAGCGCCCTCGCCCGGTCCTGATCGATATTCAAATGCACGACCTTGCTGGGCTCCTCCCAGTCCAGATGGACATTGGAGACATGCGGGTTCTCCCTCACTTTCTCCCGGACCTGACGAGCCAGAGCCCGAACCACCTCGATATGCTCGCCCGTCACCCGGAACTGCACCGGGTACCCCACGGGCGGGCCGTTTTCCAGGCGCGTCACCCGTGAACGCAAGGTGGGGAATTGCTCGTTGAGGCTGGTAATCAGCCAACTGCGCAAGGCTTCACGATCCTCGATGCTTTTGGCCAGCACCACGATCTGGGCAAAACTCGGAGCGGGCAGTTGCTGATCCAGCGGCAGATAGAAACGCGGCGAACCGGTACCCACGTAAGCCACGTAGTTATCGATCCCCGGATGATCCTTGAGCATCTGTTCCAGTCGATTCACCTGCTCGGCCGTATTGTGCAGAGACGCACCTTCCGTCAGTTTCAGATCAACCATCAATTCAAGACGTCCCGATGCCGGGAAGAACTGCTGCGGAACGAAGCGGAACATCACCACCGACAGGACGAACAGGGCAACGGTCGCGACAATCACCGTCTTGCGCCGCTCGACGCACCACCCCACCAGCGCACGCACACGCTTGTACATGGGTGTTGCGTAAGGATCGGGAGCATTCGTGCCATGCTTGGCCGCATGAATCTTCGCCAGATCCGGCAGCAAGCGGTCGCCCAGATAAGGCACAAACATCACCGCGACAATCCAGGACGCGATCAGGGCAATGGTCACGACCTGAAAGATCGAACGGGTATATTCGCCGGTACTCGACAGTGCAGTGGCAATAGGCAGGAAACCGGCCGCAGTAATCAGGGTGCCGGTCAGCATCGGGAACGCCGTGCTGGTCCAGGCGAAGCTGGCCGCCTTGAGCCGGTCGTAGCCCTGCTCCATTTTTATCGCCATCATTTCCACAGCAATGATCGCGTCATCCACCAGCAAACCCAGCGCCAGCACCAGAGCGCCAAGGGAAATCTTGTGCAGGCCGATCCCCAGGTAATACATGGTGGCGAAGGTCATGGCCAGAACCAGTGGAATCGCCAGGGCGACCACCATGCCGGTACGCATCCCCAGAGAGAAAAAGCTCACCAGCAAGACAATGACCAGCGCCTCGGCCAGTACCTGAACGAACTCACCGACACCGGTTTTTACCGCCGCGGGCTGATCGGATACCTTGCGCAACTGCATGCCCGCGGGCAGGTTGTTCTGCAGACGGGCAAACTCGCCTTCCAGCGCACGGCCCAGCACCAGAATATCGCCACCATCCTTCATGGCCACGGCCAGGCCGATTGCATCCTCATCCATGAAGCGCATGCGCGGTGCCGGCGGATCGTTGAAGCCTCGATGCACTTCGGCCAGATCGCTGATACGCAACGTGCGATCCCCGACCCGAATCGGGAAGTTGCGAATTTCATCCACCGACTGGAAACGCCCGCTGACCCGCAACTGAATACGCTCGGCCGGGGTTTCAAAGAAGCTCGCAGACGACACCGCATTCTGCGCCTCAAGGGCCTGCTGCACGGTCTGCATGGGCAGGCCCAGCGTGGCCAGCTTGATGTTCGACAGCTCGATCCAGATTTTCTCGTCCTGCAAGCCGATCAGCTCAACCTTGCCGACATCCTTGACCCGCTGCAAACGGATCTGAATGCGTTCGGCATAATCCTTGAGCACGGCGTAGTCGAAGCCTTTGCCGGTCAGTGCATAGATACTGCCGAAGGTCGTGCCGAACTCATCGTTGAAAAACGGCCCCTGCACGCCTTCAGGCAAGGTTTGCCGAATATCGCCGATCTTCTTGCGCAACTGGTACCAAAGTTCGGGCAATGCCGAAGAAAAGATCGAATCGCGAGCCATGAATGTCACGGTCGACTCGCCAGGACGCGAGAACGAAGAAATCCGCTCGTACTCACCGGTTTCCATCAGTTTCTTTTCGATTCGATCCGTCACTTGCCGCGCCACTTCCTCGGCACTTGCTCCCGGCCACAGGGTACGAATGACCATGGCCTTGAACGTGAAAGGAGGATCTTCGCTTTGCCCAAGCTTGGTGTAGGAAAGCGCACCGACCACAGCCAGCACGATCATCAGATACAGGACGACCTGGCGGTGGCGCAGCGCCCATTCGGAAAGATTGAAATTCATCCGCGCCTACTCCTTGGCAGCCATTTTTACCGCACGGTTGCTGCGGTCTACCGGGCGGATCTGCTCGCCTTCACGCAGCACATGCACACCGGCAGCGACTATCCAGTCGGTTTCTTTCAGGCCTTCGAGCACTGGCACCGATTCCTGCCCATACGGCCCAAGCTGCACAGGGGTACGCTTGAGGGTGCTGTCAGGATTTACCCGCCAGACGTAACTGGCGCCATTTTCCGAAGTGACGGCCGACAGTGGCACCGCCAGCGGGACCGCTTGCTCGGCGGCAATAAACACTCGCGCACTCTGGCCCAGCTCGGCCGGAATCTGCCCGGTGGCAAAGGAAATGCGGGCGGCAAAGGTGCGTGAACGCGGATCGGCTGCCGGTGAAAGCTCACGAATGCGACCGGCAAAACGCTGATCGCGCAGGGTCCACAGTTCGACTGAAACCGGCTGGCCAACCTTGAAACGGGCAAAGTTCTGTTCCGGCAGACTGATCAGGACTTCCCGCTCACCATCTGCCGCCAGGGTAAAGACCGTCTGGCCTGCTGCAACCACCTGCCCGACTTCCACCGAACGTGCGGCGATGACGCCATCCTGCGAGGCACGCAAAACGGTGTAGCTGGTCTGGTTATCGGCGACGGTCAATTCAGCCTTGATCTGCTTGAGCCGGGCTTCGCCGGAACGATAAAGGTTTTCCGCGTTGTCGTACTGCGAGCGGCTGACCATCTGCCGATCCAGCAGGGTCTTGTAGCGATCACGCTCGGAACGTACCAGGTTCAGGTTGGCTTCTGCGGCGCCCACCTGAGCACGGGTCGCTTCCAGTTGCAGGCGCACATCTTCAGCATCCAGTTCGGCCAACGGCTGGTTGGCCTTGACCCGTTGCCCCACCTCGACCAGACGCTTGCTGACCTTGCCGCCAATACGAAACGCCAGCTCAGGCTCGAAACGAGCCCTCACCTCACCGGGATAACTGTCCACCGATTGCGAGGAAAGCAATGGCTGCACCACCATTGCAGGGCGCACCACTACAGGCGCAGCCACTTCCTGACCACATGCTGTCAGCAGCGACAACAGACAAAAAGGCACGACAAGAGACAAAGCATCGCGGAACATGATGTGGACCTTTGCACAATAGGGCTTGGAATAATTGTACCGGCGAGTATATTAAAATATTTCAAACTCTCCAGTTCATTATTTCAACATATGCCAAACACTTCGTTAAACGCAGGTCCAGGTCGCCCCAAAAACCTGGAAAAACGCAAAGCCATTCTGGAAGCCGCGAAAGACCTTTTCGTGCGCCATGGCTATGCCAATACCAGCATGGACAGCATCGCCACCGAAGCGGGCGTCTCCAAACTCACGGTCTATAGCCACTTCACCGACAAGGAAACATTGTTCTCAGCAGCCGTGGTCGCCCGCTGCGAAGAACAGATGCCTGCCCTGTTTCTTCATCTGAACAGTGATTTACCGGTCGAAACGGTGCTGCTGAACATCGCCCGGGCATTCCAGAAACTGATCAACAGCCCTGAATCGCTTGAGCTGAACCGCCTGATGGTCAACCTGGGTACTCAGGACCCGAAACTGTCGATGATCTTCTTCGAGGCTGGGCCACAACGCATTCTCAGCGAGATGGAGAGCCTGCTGAGGCAGATAGACAAGGCAGGCGGGTTGCGCATCCAGTCGCCGAAAACCGCCGCCGAGCACTTTCTGACCATGGTCAAAGGGCTATGCCATTTCCGTCTGCTGGTGGGCTGCGGAGAGCTGCCCGACGAAGACACCGCCGAGCAGCATGTTCGGGAGGTGGTGGAATTGTTCATGCGGGCTTATGGGGTTTAGCACTGCAAAACTGTGGGAGCGACTTCAGTCGCGAAGGTCACACTGCGCTGGATTTACTGGCCTCTCGCGAATGAATTCGCTCCCACACACGCGGGAATTTAGCTCTTGAGGGCCTTCTTCGGATAAATGTCATAACGGCTGGACTTACCATCCAGCGCATAACCCGGTTTGGGGCCTTCGATGCAGGGTGCCTTGCGTGGGCGTTTGACCACTACTCGGTGGGTCGCCAGGGCAAGAGCGGCCTCCAGCAGGGCTGGCGCGTCCATGTCATCGCCCACCAGCGGACGGAACAGGCGCATTTCCTTTTTCACCAGCGCGGTCTTTTCACGATGCGGGAACATCGGGTCGAGGTAGATCACCTGTGGCGGCTCACCCTCCCATGCGCGGATCAGTTCGATGGAATTGCCGGTCAGCAGACGCATCTGAGCGATGATCCCGCCCACGTCAGCGTCATGACGCCCGCGCAGCAAGCCATCTTCCAGCAAGGCGGCAATGATCGGCTGACGCTCGATCAGGCTCATTTCGCAGCCGAGACTGGCCAGCACGAATGCATCCTTGCCCAGCCCCGCCGTGGCATCCAGAACCCGTGGCCGCACGCCCGGCTGAATACCGACGGCCTTGGCGATCATCTGCCCGCTACCGCCGCCGAACAGACGACGATGGGCCACCGCGCCCTCGACAAAATCCACTCGCACGGGGCCTGGAGCATCGTCGCCCAACTGCTGCAATTGCAGGCCATTGTCGCCCAGTTGCAGGGCAAAGTCGGCCTGTTCGTCCTGCAAAGGCAGGTTCAGACGCTGCGCCCACAGCGATGCCTGATCCTGTCCGCTCACCGTCAGGGCTTCGACCCGTATGCGGCTGCCCGCTTGCTGCTCACTCATTCGCTGCACACACTCAAAAAATGTTAATGATCGGCAAAATCTGCCGATAACCAAGTATCGGGCATTTTGCCAGACCCAAGGCCAGAACTGATCGCCATGTCAGAGATTGTTCAATCATCCATCGGCTACTTGTCGCACGCAGGCGACTACAGCCTCAGCAACAGCCGCACCCTGACCGGTGTCACGCAGTTGTGGTCGGATGCATTTGCCCGGGCGATGGCAGAACAGATCGGTGACGGCAGCAAGCCTGAGCAAGCGCCGATCAAGATTGAAGTCGATGTTGAAACCGGCGAACCGGTCACTGGCGCACGTACACTGAGCAAGATCGTCGAGCAGCGCGCATGCCCTGTTACCGATACTCAGGTCAAACCACCAGAGCCGCTGTTCCTGCCGATTGCCGAATTCGAACTCGACCTGCTGCCACCGGCTGCCGAGCCTTTCAGCATCAGCGAAATCATCGAACAGCAACGCCACCTGGAATTCGACAGCAACTGGGTTCGCCCGACCGTGGTCAACCCTTACAACTACAACGGCAACCCGGGTCCAGGCCCGCAACCGCGCCCTCTGCACCTGCCGATTGCCGAATTCGAGTGGGAGCTGGCCGACAAGCCTGCCTTGCCACTGGACGAAGAAACCATCCAGGCTCAACAGCGCCAGTTCGACTATGAAAACGGCTGGGCTCGTCCGCTGATCCTGCAAAACCTGCGCATGGCTGCCTAGGCTCTGCTTGAAATGTTTTCGAGCGAAGGTGAGCCTGTTTTTAACGCAGCATCACCGAGCGCAGATACATTTCATATAGAGCCTAACGACACACCTGCCACAACCCCATATCCAGATGAAAATGATCACGATGCGCCGCGTTGTATTCCGGCCCCAGCACCGTGCTGAAGTTCTTGCAGGCGCCATCGCGCACCAGCCTTAGAAAGCGCCCCTTTTCACCGTCATCATTCCAGTCCTTGAGCAGGTTGATTCTCTGCCCGTCAGCCAGACGAAACCCTGCGATATCCAGAGCATTGGCGGTGGCGTGCTGACTGAGACGGCTATTGGCACGGTTATAGACGTTGCGACAGGCAAAGCTGCCCAAGTGATCGATCCGAGCGACACGCTGACCAAACACGGCCTGGGCGGCGGGCTGCAAAGTGTGGATATCGAACAAGGCATAGGCCACAGCAAGCGGGCAACTGGCCAGAAAGCTGCTGCTCAAGGCGATATCGCCACCCTGTATGCGCAAGGTGTTCTGCAAGGGACATCGGGCAGACGGGTCGCTGTCGGCCTGACGACTGAAACGCAGGCTCGATGAACCCAGCGCCAGATCGCACAGCGCCGGGTCATCCTTCAACCGCGCCAGTTTGAAAGGCGTCAGCAGGTTAGGCTCAAGCCGCACATCCAGAGGTGCCCACGGGTTCCACTGCGGCGGTACATCGATCCAGCCTCGCCAGACTGCGACAACGGCTCCCGCACACAACAGCAACCCCAGCAGAAAAATCCGCATCCTCAGCGTTTGAACAATTCATTGAGCTGAGCGAATGGCAGCCCCTGCTCGGCATAGCTGAAGGTGCCGTGGGTGCGGATCTCTTCTGCGGCCCGATACAGCGCACCGAAGGCCGCACGCGCCATGGAAGAGCCCACGCTGATGCGCCTGACGCCACACTCGGTCAGGTCCGCCACCGACAGGGTCACGCCGCTCAGCCCCATCAGAACGTTCACAGGCTTGGGCGCTACGGCACGAACTACGGCGATGACTTCCTCACGAGTCCGCAATCCTGGTGCATACAACACGTCTGCACCGGCTTCGGCGTAGGCTTCAAGGCGGCGCAGGGTGTCGGAGAAATCCAGCCGGCCATGCAGCAGGTTCTCGGCACGTGCCGTCAGCAGAAAGGGAAACGGCAGGCTACGCGCAGCTGCAACCGCCGCCCTGACGCGCTCGACGGACTGCTCGAAATCGTAGATGGGCCTTGTCGCATCACCACTGGCATCCTCGATGGAGCCACCGACAATCCCGGTTGCAGCGGCCTTCAACAAGGTCTCGGCGCATCCTTCAGGGCTGTCGGCAAAGCAGTTCTCCAGATCGGCAGCTACTGGCAACTCGGTTGCTGCAACGATGGCGGCGATATTCTCCAGCCCCTCATCGCGACCGACTGCGCCTTCGGCATCGGCTCGCCCAAGACTGAAAGCAAACCCGGCGCTGGTGGTCGCCAAGGCCTCGAACCCCAGCGAAGCCAGCAGTTTTGCCGAGCCCGCGTCCCAGGGATTGGGAATGACAAAAGCGCTATCGCGCTCATGCAGTGCCTTGAATGCTTGTGCCCGGTGCAGTTGTCGAGAGTCCATGAGCTTTTTCCAGGTCATCGTGATGTGGGTGTCTATTGAACCCACAACTATCGACCTCAGAGCAAGCCCAGTTGCTCAACTTGCGGCCCGCGATCCAGCTCGGGCAATGGCGCCAGCCCCGGCAGGCGCGCCATCAGAAACCGATGAAAACGCTGGGCCAGGTCGGGGGCCTTCAGGTTGTCCGGGGTATGGATGTCTAGTCCTGAAATAGGTTTACACCTGTTTCAGTCTCAAAACGCCCGATGCAC
>NZ_JBMDJL010000026.1:0-86233 GCF_057809175.1 Pseudomonas sp. FG43 | reverse complement strand
TTGAATCCTCCTGAGGAAAGGTCAGAAGGTGTAAACCTTATTCAGGACGGGACAGGAGAAACACATAAGGCGTACGCCCTTCCTCGATCCAGACGGCAACCTTTTCGATCCATTGCGTAAGGTACGGGTCGTTGTCTTCAAGAACCGGACGGCCAATGAAGCGCACTTGCGGCGACTGGGTCAATGCAGCCGGGCGTGGCGGCACTCTGGGTTTCTTGGACTGGGCATGCAGGACAGCCGGATCAGTGGACACGCAACTGAACAATGCCCGCGAGTCCAGACAGATACGCTCAACGCCACGGTCCAGCAGCAAGCGATTGAGCATGCGTTCCTCATCGCCCTTCTCAAAAAAGGCCATGTGCCGTACTTCCACCGCCAAAGGCACTTTGAGTTCATCGAGAAACCCCGCCAGTTCCGCCAGGCGCTGCGGCGAGAAACTGGCTGGCAGTTGCAGCCAGAATGGCGATACCCGTTCGCCAAGGGGCGCCAGCAGTTTCACGAAGGCTTCTGCGGCATCCAGTTGCAGGCGCAGATCGCCCTCGTGACTGATGTCGCGGGGAAACTTGGCAGTGAAACGAAAATCTTTCGGCAGGACTTCGGCCCAGCGCTGGACTGTGGCGGGCGCGGGACGAGCGTAGAACGTGGTATTGCCTTCGACGACGTTGAAGACCTGGGCGTAGAGGCGCAGAAAATCGGAAGGACGGGTGTCCTCGGGGTAGAACGACTCACGCCATGCGCTCTCGCTCCATGACGGACATCCCAGGTAGTAAGGCAGGCTGGACAAGATCAGACGTGGAGATCGAGCCCCGACACTTCCAGGTCCCAATCCACAAAACTGGCCGTGGTCAGATAGCTGGCCAAAGCGTTGGCGACACGAGTGCTCATGGAGCGGGGGAAGATAATGTCCTGCGGACGGGCAGGCACGTTGGCAGTAGAGCCAATCTGCGCCTGACCCGAAGACTCGCGACGCGACGCCTGGGCGGGAGGCGACGGCAACTCAACATCACCATCGATTTCCTCGAAAGAGCCTTCAACGGTCGAAGGAGCCTTCTTGGGCTTTCGCTTGATGGGGTATGAACGTGATGAGGGTCCGTCTATGCGCATCGATATCTACTCGGCGTCTTGTAGTGGCAATTTAACGTCACAGGCCGGGAATTGGCAATTCCGTGAACGATAACTAGACCACACATATTGCAAATTGTTTGCGCCGTCGGGCATAACCAACGGATTAGTCGACAAGTGGTAGATGGCTAATTGACATTTTCGTGGGAGCGAATTTATTCGCGAACCATTCCAGGCGATCTATTTTCTTTGGCCTCTTCGCGACTGAAGTCGCTCCTACTTTGGCCCCTTGGGCGTCGCCACCTTGTCGCGCAGATAGACTGGCTGTGCATCGTCTGCCGGAATCGACTCGCCACGGTTCCAGGCAAACGTCGCCAGGGTCAGCAGATCCTGGGCATGTGGGAGCATGCTGGCGTCCTGACCGACCAGCGAAAGCGGAATACGCTCGGCATAACCCCAGCCGGTACCGGCACCGAACCATTGACCCTCGGCATCGACAGGCAACGCAACCTGCTCGGGCGGCAGGACAGCTTCGTTGCCGACCAGACGCATTTCACCGGCCGTTTCGCGATAGCAGCCCCAATAGACTTCATCCATTCGGGCATCGATAGCCGAAGCGACCTGCAAGGCACCGTATTCGCGATAGGCACGCTGCGCCAGCACCGCAAGGTTCGAGACCGGCAACACCGGGCGCTCCAGCGCGAAGGCCAGCCCCTGAACCACACCGATGGCAATACGCACGCCGGTGAAAGCGCCCGGACCACGACCGAAAGCGATGGCATCCAGTGCCGACATGGCAATGCCCGCCTCGGCCAGCAGATCCTTGATCATGGGCAGCAGGCGCTGGGCATGCAGACGCGGGATCACCTCATAGTGGCTCAGTACCTTGCCGTCATGCAGCAAAGCGACCGAGCAGGCTTCAGTGGCGGTGTCCAGGGCCAGCAAGGTGGTCATCGGTGTATCCGTCTTCGTTGGAAAAAGTGACGCAGTATAAATGACAAATGGCCCGCAAGCGGGCCATTGTTGAACTCAGGCCTTGCGGGCTCAGGTCAGGGCAGCAAGCACCTTGGTGGTGATCGCGTCCACGGAACCGACACCTTCGATATGGCTGCACTTTGGCTTGCCATTCTTCTTGCTCAGCTCGCTGTAGAACGCAACCAGCGGTTTGGTCTGGGAATGGTAGACCGACAGGCGATGACGCACGGTTTCTTCAACGTCGTCCTTGCGCTGTACCAGAGGCTCGCCAGTGACATCGTCGATGCCCTCTTGCTTCGGCGGGTTGTGCTGCACGTGGTAGACACGCCCGGAAGCCTCGTGAACGCGACGGCCCGAAATGCGCTGAACGATTTCTTCGTCATCGACCGCGATTTCCACCACATGATCGATGTCCAGACCAGCATTCAGCAGGGCTTCAGCCTGAGGAATGGTGCGCGGGAAACCATCGAACAGCACGCCATTGGCGCAGTCAGGCTGGGACAGGCGATCCTTGATCAGACCGATGATCAGGTCATCGGAAACCAGGCCACCCGAGTCCATGACACTTTTGGCCTTCAGGCCCAACTCAGTGCCGGCCTTGACCGCTGCGCGCAGCATGTCGCCAGTCGAAACCTGCGGGATGCCGAATTTTTCAGTGATGAATTTTGCCTGAGTACCTTTACCGGCTCCAGGAGCTCCCAGCAGAATCACGCGCATCGTCATGCTCCTCAAATTTTTATAGTCAATCGTCGGATTCGCCTCTTGGGCCAATCTGAAAAATAAACGTCGGCCAAAGGCCAAAAGGCTGACCAAGATACACAGCAGACACAGGCCGCACAAGACGCCAAAAGTCGCAGCAACCCACGGCATGGCGGCAGTTGCGCCACCCTGCACATGACGGTACGACCTTCAATGCCCCTGACGGGATAAACACCTGCCCTGCCCCCATGTCGCCATTGCGCTGACATCGGCGCGCTGGCGACATGCTCCCCAACCTGTCAGCCCGTATTGCGCAATCCGGCTGCAATGCCCGCAACAGAGACCAGTAAAGCCAGTTCCAGAGGACTGTCCAGGCTGGATTCACGATGGCGGGAACGGGCAAGAAGCTCGGCCTGGAGCAAATGCAGCGGGTCCAGATAAGTGTTGCGCAGGCTGATGAATTCCAGCGTCTCCGGACTGTGCGCCAACAGTTGTTGCTGCCCGGTCAGGCCCAGGACAACTGCGCAGGCCTGCGACAATAGGCCGCGCAGATGCGAGCCCAAATGTTGCAGTTCAGGGCTCACCAGGCGGTCATCGTAGAGCTGGGCGATGTCTGCATCAGCCTTGGCCAACACCATTTCCAGCATATCGATGCGGGTGCGGAAGAATGGCCAGTGCTCGCGCATCTGCGCCAGCACATCGCCTTCGCCACGCTCCAGCGCCTTGCTCAGGGCGGCTTCCCAGCCGAGCCAGGCGGGTAGCATCAGGCGCGTCTGGGTCCAGGCAAAGATCCATGGAATGGCCCGCAGGCTCTCGACACCTCCTGCACGACGCTTGGCCGGACGGCTGCCCAGCGGCAAGCGGCCCAACTCCTGCTCGGGCGTGGCCTGACTGAAATACTCGACGAATTCGGGGTTTTCCCGCACCACGGCACGGTAGGCATTTACCCCGTCGGCCGCCATCTGATCCATCATCTGTCGCCAGGACGGCTCTGGCAAAGGAGGAGGAAGCAGGGTTGCTTCCAGGACCGCTGCCAGATACAGGTTGAGGTTCTGCTCGGCAATGTCCGGCAGACCAAATTTGAAACGAATCATTTCGCCCTGCTCGGTCGTGCGGAAACGCCCCGCAACCGAACCTGGCGGCTGCGACAGAATCGCCGCATGAGCCGGACCACCGCCGCGCCCGACCGTGCCGCCACGACCATGGAACAACAGCAGTTCGACTTGCTGTTCGCGGCAGATCCCGACCAGTTTTTCCTGCGCCCGATACTGCGCCCAGGCCGCAGCAGTGGTGCCCGCATCCTTGGCCGAATCCGAATAGCCGATCATCACTTCCTGCGGGCCGTGCAACCGCGAACGATAGCCCGGCAGGCTTAGAAGGCGTTCGATCACCGGCCCGGCGTTATCCAGGTCAGCCAGCGTCTCGAACAACGGCACCACGCGCATCGGCCGTTGCAGGCCTGCTTCCTTGAGCAGCAATTGCACCGCGAGTACATCCGATGCTGCACCGGCCATGGAGATCACGTAAGAACCCAGCGAAGCAGCCGGTGCAGCAGCCACTACCCGGCACGTTGCCAGAACTTCGGCGGTGTCGGCAGCCGGTTTGAAATGGCCGGGAAGCAAGGGACGGCGGTTGCTCAATTCACGCAACAGGAAGTCGATGCGCGTCGGCTCATCCCAGTCTTCGTAACGACCCAGGCCCAGATAGTCGGTGATTTCGGTCATCGCCGCGCTGTGACGGCTGGAATCCTGGCGCACGTCCAGACGCACCAGAAACAGACCGAACGTCACCGCACGACGCAGGCAATCGAGCAGCGGCCCATCGGCGATCACTCCCATTCCACAGTCATGCAGCGACTGGAAGCACAGCATGAGAGGTTCAAGCAGTTCACGGTTATCGTGCAGTACGGCATCCGGCGCAGGCTGTGGCGCCGTCAGCGAAGCATTGGCCCAGTTTCGGGTGGCCCTGAGACGTTCACGCAAACGCTTGAGTTCGGCACGATAAGGTTCGGCACTCTCACCGACGCTGGCGCGCAAGGCATCGCTGGCCTGTTGCATGGAAAGGTCGGCAGCCAGTTGGTCTACATCCCGCAGGAAAAGATCGGCGGCCATCCAGCGCGCCAGCAGCAGGACCTCGCGGGTGACGCTGGCCGTGACATTGGGGTTGCCATCGCGGTCACCGCCCATCCACGACGCAAAGCGGATCGGCGCGGCCTCCAGCGGTAAATGCAGCCCGGTGGCGGCTTGCAGCGCCTGATCGGCCTTGCGCAGATAGCTTGGAATCGCATGCCAGAGCGAGTGCTCGATGACCGCAAAACCCCATTTGGCTTCATCGACAGGCGTGGGCCGGATACGGCGGATTTCTTCGGTGTGCCAGGCTTCAGCGATCAGGCGTTGCAGTCGGGAAGTGATCTGTTCGCGTTCGATGCTGTTGAGGTCGCGATGATCCAGAGCCGCGAGTTGCGCGGCAATGGCGTCGTATTTCTGGATCAGGGTACGCCGTGCCACCTCGGTGGGGTGCGCAGTGAGCACCAGTTCGATTTCCAGCTTGCCCAACTGGCGTGCCAGAGCATCGGGAGAATGACCTTCAGCCTTGAGGCGGTCGAGCAGTTCCGGCAACACCCGCGCCTCGAAAGGCTGGGGCTGGGAATTATCGCGGCGGCGCATCAGTTGGTACTGCTCGGCGATATTGGCCAGATTCAGAAACTGGTTGAAGGCTCGCGCCACAGGTAACAGTTCGTCATCGTCCAGGCTGTCGACACTGGAACTCAACTGCTCGGCACCCGCCGCAGAGCCGCGTCTGCCAGCCTTGGCACTCTTGCGAATACGCTCGATCTTGTCGAGAAAAGCGGCCCCGCGCTGGTCGCGAATCGTGTTCCCCAAAAGCTCGCCCAGCAAGTGGACGTCTTCTCGCAAACGCGCATCGATATCGGCCATCGTTCTCTCCCCCTGTTCTTGTATAGATAGCTTGTATGGGTGGCTTGTATGGGTAGTTTTCAGTGAACTGTGCCCAACAGTGCACCAAAAACCTGTGCCGCGACAAATTCTTGTATCCCTTCAACCGCTGACGTGCCCTTTTGCGGACAGAGGTTAATCGGCTCAAAGGGCCATTACAGCCCGCCCGTTTCAATGTGTGGGGCTGTATTTACCTGCCTCGCCAAAAGGGTGATCGAGCGCAAGTAACCGGCGAATCCTGACCGTGTTGAAAAAATTCAACTGAACTATTCAAAAAACGTACAGGTCGGAGCCATTGACCATTACAGGAAAGCCACAAGGCAGCGGGACCACTCCCTGAAGCCTTCCGGCCAGGAAAAATGACTGTCATGGATAACCACGTTCGGAGTCTGACAATGGAGTTGATCACCATGAACACCCTTACTGCCAAATCCAAGTTCAAAAGCCTGCGCGGGCTGAAACTGGCTGCGCTGGCCCTGGGTAGCACCTTCATTCTGGCCGGTTGCGCGGGTAACCCTCCAACCGAGCAGTACGCAGTGACTCAGTCGGCCGTCAACAGTGCAGTCAGCGCTGGCGGGACCGAGTACGCCGCGGTGGAAACGAAGTCGGCCCAGGACAAACTCAAGCAAGCCGACCTGGCCATGCAGGAACATAAATACGACGAAGCGCGCCGTCTGGCCGAGCAAGCCGAATGGGATGCCCGTGTAGCCGAACGTAAATCGCAGGCCGCCAAGGCCGAGAAAGCCGTGCAGGATGCTCGTCAGGGCGTCAACGAACTACGTGAAGAAGGCCTGCGTCAGGTGCAATAAGCCCAGATCGCACTCTACGTTTTTCATGCATTGGTAATTGATTAAAGGACGATCCTATTATGCGCAAACAATTGATGATCCCTGCCCTGCTGGCCATGAGCGTAGCCTTGGCGGCCTGTGCCACTAAACCGAACCCTAATCTGGAACAGGCGCGGACCAACTTCTCGGCCCTGCAAAGCAACCCGCAAGCGACCAAGGTCGCCGCCCTTGAAACCAAGGACGCCAGCGACTGGCTGGACAAGGCTGACAAAGCATTCCGCGACAAGGAAGACGAAAAGAAAGTCGACCAGTTGGCTTACCTGACCAATCAGCGCGTTGAACTGGCCAAAGAGACCATCAACCTGCGTACTTCCGAAGCGGCCCTGCAAAACGCCTCTGCCGAGCGCGCCAAGGCTCGTCTGGACGCTCGCGATGCACAGATCGCCCAGCTCAAGAACAGCCTGAACGCCAAGCAGACCGAACGTGGCACCCTGGTGACCTTCGGTGACGTGCTGTTCGACCTGAACCGTGCCGAACTCAAGCCGGGCGCACAGGGCAACATCTCCAAGCTCGCGCAGTTCCTGCAGGAAAACCCGGATCGTAAAGTGATCGTCGAAGGCTATACCGACAGTACCGGCTCCGCCGAGTACAACCAGTCGCTGTCCGAGCGTCGTGCCAACTCGGTACGTGCCGCGCTGGTTCGTGTAGGTGTAGACCCATCGCGCATCGTCGCTCAGGGCTATGGCAAGGAATACCCGGTGGCTGACAACACCAGCAACTCGGGCCGCGCCATGAACCGTCGTGTGGAAGTGACGATTTCCAACGACAACCAGCCAGTGGCTCCGCGCTCTTCGCTGCGTTAATCGCTCGTTCGCGAATGAATTCGCTCCTACCGGCGTAGGAGCGACTTCAGTCGCGAAAGCCTATCTAATCTCCTGCCCCATACAGCGCACAGCCTGTTTCTTGTTGTTGACCAACACACCCGACAGCCCTTTCCGGGACGTGTCGAACAGCACCAGCACCCCATCAATGCATTGCGCCACTTCCGCAGCGGGGGTCGCGGCGATCTTGTAGTCCTCCCCCGGCACGGTCTTGAGCATGGTGAAGTCACTGAGCAGCAAGGCATCTTCGGGCCTGGCAAAGTGCAGATAGCCATAGAACCACAGGCACCCGACCGTACCGATGATGGTGCCGATGCCGGTGAGGATCAGTGGGATAAGGTTACGCTCTTCACTCATTGGGGCTCTCTGCCGGTTCGGCTCGAATAGTCGGTTGCGGGTAGTTCGGGACTTCAGCCAGACGACGCAGGCCGTTGAAATGCTCCGGGTCTTCCAGATAACGCAGCATCACCTGACGCCAGAGCGGGTCAGAGAAGGTCTGCACGTGACCGCCACGGGTCACTTGCAACACCCGCGGCAAAGGCGCGGCCTTATAGAGACTGATGCCGTTGGAAAGTGGCACCAGTGTGTCGTCCATGCTCTGGAAGATCATCATCGGCGTGCCCTTGAGTTGCGGCAGGCCGTTGATGGCGCTGTCGGCGTCGGGGATCAGCCAGGACAGCGGCGTCTTCAGCGGCCAGGTCAGCCAGGATGTGCCAAGGGTGTAGCGAGCGACATCACGATAGCTGGCGGGCACACCGTCAAGAATCAGCGCCTTCAGCTTGCTGCGCTGTTCAGGATGTTGCGACAGATAATGCACACCCAACGCGCCACCAATGCTCTGACCCAGCACTACCCGTGGCTTGCCTTGTACCTGAGGTTCGGCATCCAGCCAGTCGAATGCAGCCTGAATGTCCTGATAGATGGCCGGTATGCTCGGCGCCCCTTCGGACAGCCCGTAACCGCGATAGTCCAGCATCAGGACCTGATAACCCTGTTCGGGTAACCACCAGCTTCCACCCAGATGCCAGGCCAAGTTGCCGCCATTGCCATGCAGATGCAGCACCGTGCCCTTGACCGGGACGCCTTCCTTGGCGGGCAGCCACCAGGCATGCAGGCGAGTGCCATCGGCCGCTGTCAGCGTTACGTCACGGTATTGAAGGTGGGCCTTTTCAGGTGTGAACGGCAAACCGGGTTCCGGGTAGAACAGCATCGAACTGCAGCCTGTGAGGCTGAAGATCAACACGAGGATGCTGATCAGCTTCAAGTTGGAGGTCCTTTTGGTTTGGGTGCTTTCGCGAATGAATTCAGTCCTGCACGGCCTGCGAATTCATTCGCGAAAGGGAGCTACAGAATATTCGAATAATCGGCCTCGATACGATCCAGGCTCAGGTGGTTGAGGAAGTTGGAGAAGCACATCCAGGCCGACAGGGCGTTCATGTCGCGGAACTGGTCAGGCAGGTATTTAGGCGCGACCACCAGCCCTTCATCCACCAGTTGACGCAAGGTACGCATGTCTTCAAGGGTGGTCTTGCCACAGAACAACAGCGGGACCTGTTCAAGCTTGCCCTTGCGCACGGCCAACTGAATATAGTTGTAAACCATGATGAAACCCTTGAGGTAGGACAAGTCTTTAGTGAATGGCAGCCCGTTGGGCGTTGATCCACGGAAGACCCGGCTGGCATTGCCATAGCTCTCCGGCATGCCAAAACCCTGCTCGCGATAGAACTCGAAAACCTGCAGGAAGTCAGCCCCCTCCTCCGCCATATGAATCGCACGAGTACGGTTGGTCAGCTTGCGCAGACGGCTGGGATAGGACGCGAACGCGATGACTTCCATCAGGATGGCAAGCCCTTCCTGAGTCACGGTCGATGAGGGCGGCCCCTTGGACAGAAAGGTGCAGATCGGCTGGTTCTGGCCATTGAGCGTGGTGCCGACATGCACCAGCCCTTCATGGACTTCAAGCGCTCGCACATCGCGCTCGTTGAACATCGCGTCAGAGCGGATCTTGATGTAATCGGCACCCGCCGCCGCATCGGCAACGATACCGTCTGACTCGAACACCCGAATGGTTTCCTCGGCCTCGCCAAACACCCTGTTCAAGCGGGTTTGCAGCAGGGAAACAGCATCCTTGGCTGTCAGGATCTTGGGTTCGTCCTTCAGGTCGCCACGCCCGGCGATGTTGTTCAGATAATCCGAAAGCATCAGCCCCAGGTCGGCCAGGGTCGGATCACCGGCATGAAATGCATCGGACGCCGCGCCGTAGAGTTCCTGGGAGATCAGACCGAAATCCGGCGTGCCACGCGCTTCGAGCATGCGGATCACCATGCGGTATTCCTTGCACATGCGGCGCATGATCTGCCCGACCGGGTTGAACTGGCCCAACTGTCGAGTGATATCGCGCTCGATGTTCTGGAATTCCTGCTTCAATGCCCCGGAATCGAACCCAAGCGGGCGATTTTCGTAATAGGCACGGTCAACGGCGGGCAGTGCCTTGCCTTTGGCGGCCAGAAAATCCTTGCGTACTTTTTCGTCCCACTTCACCGCATCCAGTACACGAATCGGCGTCTGGGCAACGACGATTCGATCCGATAACCCACGAATGGTTTGCTGGTACTCGTCCACCCGGTACTCCTTGGCTGGCGGGCTGCTGCCCTACTACTTGGGTACACGCTGATAGCGTGCGACCTCCAGGAAAACATCGGAGTTGGCAGGATCGTCGAGATAGCCGAACACCTGGTCCAGAGGACTGGTGATCAGCAGGCCCTGCCCGATCTCACTCTCCACTGACTGGCCATTGAGGTTCTTCTGATCCACCCATTGCCTGAATCGATCCAGATCCAGGTTGTAGACAACCAGTTCATGGGCATCGGTCACCTCAAAGCCAGCCATTACATGGTGAGAGCCATATTTTTCCGGCAGTTGCGCCGACAGATACCAGCGGCTGCCATGCTCGGTCACCGTAAAGCGGTACTCATCGCGATGCTTGCGATCTCCCTTACGATAGCTGACTGCCTTGTAGAGGTTGCCGCTGATACGGGAAAGTTCGAGTTCAAGCGGCTCTCCCCAGGCATTCTTGCTGGTCCATGGCCCCAACAAGTGGGCTGGAGCAGCGTCGCCTGCGGGAATGGAGTCCTCGAAGGTCACCAGACAACCGCTCAAGAACAGGAACGACAGCGCAATCAATGCGCGCCAGGCTTTCATGGTGCTCTCCTGAAAAGGGCTATCTCATTTGCGGACCGATAAATCGATCCCCAGGACCAGACGCATCTGGCGAGTGAGAATACCGAGTATTTCTTCGTCCGCATGATAGTGCGGGCCATGAAGCAGGCCCTGATATTCCATCCGCCGGATAATCCCCGTCAACACTTGAGCGTCCTGATCGGGCTGCGACGAGCCGATAACCTGCAAAAACTGACAGGTGCCTTGCAGCAATATCTTCTGGTGGGCAACGACAAGAGGCGCCAGCCCGGGATTGATCAGCGCCTCATGATGAAAGGCATGCTCGGCAATCAGGTAATCACGGCGAGTCAGCAGTTGATGCCGGATATATTCCATGGCCATGCGCGCAATATCATCGGCCAGACGTACGCGATCGTCCGGGTTGGCGGTGCCGCGAGTCATCATTTCACGCAGGACGACTTCGGTGTTCTGCCAGAGCTTGGCCTGATAGGCAGCGCTGCGTTCGACATACTGGGCGAACGCATCGGTCAGCAGATCATCGATGTCCTTGAAGTAATAGGTCGTGGCCGACAGCGGCACACCTGCCTCGCTCGCCACGGCCCGGTGACGCACAGCCCGCACACCATCACGAACCACGATACGCATGGTGGCATCGAGAATCTTCTGCCGACGCTGTTCACTTCCCTCCCGACTGGCCTTGCGGCCCTGATACCTGACACTCCTGGCCACGGCGGTTGCAACACCTGCGGCTCCTTCTTGAGCGATTGTCACGACGGGGGTTCCTTTGTGGTCGGTCCCTTCGCGAATGAATTTGCTCCTGCGGGGCAATGCTGATCAGTTAAGGTCGTCAATCACTTTGCGGGAGGCAGCTTGCTGGCGACTTCAGCGTACAGGCACAGAATATCTGCCGGTTTTCAGGCCTTTTTCGCCAGCAAGCTGCCTCCTACAAGTTTGTGTGTGCCTTAACTGATCGACATTACTCCTGCAGGGACTCATTCGCGAAACATGGATATAAAAAAGCCGCCCTGTTCGGGCGGCTTGTCTTGTAGCTGATTACGCTTGTGGCCGCATGTGCGGGAACAGGATCACGTCGCGGATCGACGGGGAGTTGGTGAGCAGCATCACCAGACGGTCGATACCGATACCTTCACCAGCCGTCGGTGGCATGCCGTACTCCAGCGCACGTACAAAGTCAGCGTCGTAATGCATGGCTTCGTCGTCACCGGCATCCTTGTCCGCCACCTGGGCCTGGAAACGCTCGGCCTGGTCTTCCGCGTCGTTCAGCTCGGAGTAGGCGTTGGCAATTTCACGTCCACCGATGAACAGCTCGAAGCGGTCAGTGACGCTCGGGTTGTCGTCGTTGCGGCGCGCCAGCGGCGAGACTTCGAATGGGTACTGAGTAATGAAGTGCGGCTGCTCAAGCTTGTGCTCGACCAGTTCCTCGAAAATCATCACCTGCAGCTTGCCCAGACCTTCAAAGCCCAGCACCTTGGCACCAGCTTTCTTGGCGATGGCACGGGCCTTGTCGATGTCGTTCAGGTCGTCAGCGGTCAGCTCGGGGTTGTACTTGAGGATCGAGTCGAACACTGACAGACGCACGAACGGCTCGCCGAAGTGGAACACCTTGTCGCCGTATGGCACGTCGGTGGTGCCCAGAACCAGTTGCGCCAGTTCGCGGAACAGCTCTTCGGTCAGGTCCATGTTGTCTTCGTAGTCGGCGTAAGCCTGGTAGAACTCCAACATGGTGAATTCAGGGTTGTGACGAGTCGAAACGCCTTCGTTACGGAAGTTGCGGTTGATCTCGAACACTTTCTCGAAGCCGCCGACCACAAGGCGCTTGAGGTACAGCTCCGGCGCGATACGCAGGAACATTTCCATATCGAGGGCATTGTGGTGCGTCTCGAACGGCTTGGCGGCCGCGCCACCAGGAATGGTCTGCAGCATCGGCGTTTCGACTTCCAGGAAGTCGCGCTTCATCAGGAAGCTGCGGATGTGGGCAATGACTTGCGAGCGGACACGGAAGGTATCGCGCACTTCCTCGTTGACGATCAGGTCGACATAACGCTGACGGTAGCGCTGCTCGGTGTCGGTCAGGCCGTGATGCTTGTCCGGCAGCGGGCGCAGGGATTTGGTCAGCAGGCGCACGCTGGTCATTTCGACATACAGGTCGCCCTTGCCGGAACGGGCCAGGGTACCTTCTGTAGCGATGATATCGCCCAGGTCCCAGGTCTTGACCGCAGCCAGTGTTTCTTCCGGCAGGGTCTTGCGGTTGACGTAGACCTGGATGCGACCGGTCATGTCCTGGATCACCATGAACGAGCCACGGTTAAGCATGATGCGACCGGCAACCTTGACCGGAATCGCTGCATCGGCCAGCTCTTCCTTGGTCTTGTCAGCATACTGTTTCTGCAGATCGTTGCAGTAGCTGTCGCGGCGGAAGTCGTTGGGGAAGGCCTGACCCTTGGCGCGCTCGGCAGCAAGCTTTTCCTTGCGCAGGGCGATCAGGGTGTTTTCTTCCTGTTGCAGGGCTTGCGGGTCGAGTTGTTGGTCGCTCATGTCTTTAGATATTCCATCACAGGTTCGTTGTCCCCCGCCCTCGGCAGGGGATCGCGGGCAAGCCACTCTCACGGATCGAGGTGGCTGCGCGTTATTACAGGCCTTGCTTGAGGCTTGCGATCAGGTACTCGTCGAGGTCACCGTCGAGCACCTTGTCACAGTCGCTACGCTCGATGTTGGTCCGCAGGTCCTTGATGCGCGAGGCATCCAGAACGTAGGAGCGAATCTGATGACCCCAGCCGATGTCGGACTTGGTGTCTTCAAGCGCCTGGGACGCAGCGTTGCGCTTCTGCACTTCCTGCTCATACAAACGGGCCCGCAGCATTTTCATGGCGGTGTCCTTGTTCGCATGCTGGGAACGTTCGTTCTGGCAGCTGACCACGGTGTTGGTCGGAACGTGAGTGATACGTACCGCCGAGTCGGTGGTGTTTACGTGCTGACCACCGGCACCCGAGGAGCGGTAGGTGTCGATCCGCAGATCTGCCGGGTTGATGTCGATTTCGATGTTGTCATCGATTTCCGGCGAGACGAACACGGCCGAGAACGAGGTGTGGCGACGGTTGCCGGAGTCGAACGGGCTCTTGCGTACCAGACGATGCACGCCGATTTCGGTACGCAGCCAGCCAAAGGCATATTCACCCTTGATGTGTACGGTCGCACCCTTGATACCGGCGACTTCACCGGCGGACAGCTCCATGATGGTCGCGTCGAAACCGCGCTTGTCAGCCCAGCGCAGGTACATGCGCAGCAGGATGTTGGCCCAGTCCTGAGCCTCGGTGCCACCGGAACCGGCCTGGATATCCAGGTAAGCGTTGTTCGGGTCCATGTCGCCACTGAACATGCGACGGAATTCCAGCTTCTCCAGCAGTTCGCGCAGGCGCTCGACTTCAGCAGCCACATCGTCGACGGCAGCCTGGTCTTCCTCTTCGGCAGACATCAGCAGCAGGTCCCTGGCGTCGGCCAGACCTGAGGTCATGTCATCCAGGGTTTCGACGATCTGCGCCAGTGAAGCGCGCTCGCGGCCCAGGTTCTGTGCGTACTCGGGGTTGTTCCAGACACTTGGATCTTCGAGCTCGCGGTTTACTTCGGTCAGACGATCATGCTTGTGATCGTAGTCAAAGATACCCCCGAATGGTTTCGGAGCGCTCGGACAGGTCCTTAATGCTGTTTAGGATCGGGTTGATTTCCATGGTAGGCAGCACTCGCAGGCGAAAATTTCAAAGCCGACGAGTATACCCCAGGGATGGCACTGAAAGCAGCCGTTGAATTAATCCCAGTCAGTTAAAAGGCTGATTTCAGGAGTCTGGTGGCTGTGGCCCATCCCACAAGTGACATATATGCCTTAACCGCCCACCGCCACCTGATTACGGCCACTGTGCTTGGCCAGGTACAGGCCTTTGTCGGCATCGAGAATCAACTGTCGGCTGTTGAGGCCGTTCTGCGGTATCACCGTTGCCACGCCAATACTGACGGTCAACGTAGAACCCGGTGCCGGAGCAATGTGCGGGATGTTCATGCCCGCAACGCTCTGACGCAGTTTCTCGGCCAGCAATCGAACGCCGCCGGGCGTGGTATTGGGCAGGACCATGGCGAACTCTTCACCGCCATAACGGGCCGGTAAATCGGACGGACGGCTGCAACTGGCACGAATCGCCTTGGCAACCTGACGCAATGCTTCGTCCCCTTCAAGGTGACCGAAGTTATCGTTGTAGGCCTTGAAGTAGTCCACATCGATCATCATCAGCGACAACTGGCTTTGCTCGCGGGTCGCCCGGCGCCATTCAAGCTCCAGATATTCGTCGAAGTGACGACGATTCGACAGGCCGGTCAGGCCATCGGAGTTCATCAGGCGTTGCAGCACCAGATTGGTATCGAGCAACTGCTGCTGGCTGACACGCAATGCGCGATAGGCCTCATCGCGTTGTAGCAGGGTCATGTAGGAGCGCGAGTGGTAACGGATACGCGCCACCAGTTCGATGGTATCGGGCAGCTTGACCAGATAGTCGTTGGCCCCTGCCGCGAATGCCGCGCTCTTGATCAAAGGGTCTTCCTTGGTGGAAAGCACGATGATCGGAATGTCCCGCGTCATGGGGTTGTTGCGGTATTCGCGCACCAGCGTCAGACCATCCAGACCGGGCATGACCAGATCCTGCAGAATAACCGTCGGCTTGATCTGCACTGCCTGGGCAATGGCCTGATGAGGGTCAGCGCAAAAGTGAAAGTCGATCGACTCTTCATTGGCCAGGCCACGACGCACCGCTTCACCGATCATTGCCTGATCGTCTACCAGCAGCACCATCGCCGAATTTTCGTCTGGGGTCTTCAATTCTTCGGGCTGCACTTCATGCATGATGCGTCTCCTGGTCACCTGCTGCGGGTGAATTCACCTGGAAAGTCATTGGGCGAATACCTCGGTCAGGCGAGGCGCGATAGTCTGCAACGGCAGGATTTCAGCAGCAGCGTCAATGGCAGCGGCCGCCTTGGGCATGCCGTAGACCGCAGAACTGGCCTGATCCTGAGCGATGGTCAGAAACCCCTGCTCACGCATCATTTTAAGACCTTGAGCTCCGTCTCGCCCCATGCCGGTCAATAAAACACCCACAGCATCACCATTCCAATAGCGGGCCACACTCTCGAAGAAAACATCGATAGAAGGCCTGTAGATTTCGTTTACAGGTTCGGCCGTATAAGCCAGCGTCCCGTCCTTCAACAAGCGGATATGGTGGTTGGTACCGGCCAGCAGCACCTCGCCGCGTTGTGGCGGCTCACCCTCGCGTGCCAGACGCACCGGCAACCCCGAGGCCGTACACAGCCAGTCAGCCATACCCGCGGCAAATACCTGGTCCACATGCTGCACCAGAACGATAGCCGCCGGAAAACTCGCCGGCAGCCCTTTCAATAAAACCTCCAGCGCCGCCGGGCCTCCGGCAGACGAGCCGATAGCGACCAATCCTTCACGCAAGGCAATCTTGCGCAGCGAAGGAGGTGCTGTACGTTCACGGGTGGTGCGCTGCCCGATCAACCAGCCGATATTCAATATCTTGCGCAGTAATGGCGCCGCAGCTTCCCGAGGGTTTCCAGCACCGATAGCAGGCGTATCCACTACGTCCAGTGCCCCGTGGCCCATGGCCTCGAATACACGATGGACGTTCTGCTCACGGTCAACAGTCACAAGAACGATAGCGCATGGTGTCGCAGCCATGATCTGCCGCGTGGCTTCGACGCCGTCCATGACCGGCATGATCAAGTCCATCAGGATCAGGTCCGGCGTCTGCTCGGCGCAACGTTTGACCGCTTCGGCGCCATTACCGGCTACCCAGACGATCTGATGCTCCGGCTCGAACGCCAACGCCCGGCGCAAGGCCTCTACAGCCATGGGCATGTCATTGACGATGGCAATCTTCATTCTTGCGCGTCCCCTATCAATTCAGCGACGGCATCAAGCAAGGCATCGTCGTGGAAACTGGCCTTGGCCAGATAATAGTCAGCGCCCGCATCCAGGCCACGGCGCCGATCTTCTTCACGATCCTTGTAGGAAACCACCATCACTGGCAGAGATTGCAAACGAGTGTCACGACGCACCAGAGTCACCAACTCGATACCGTCCATACGCGGCATATCGATATCGGTGATCAGCAGGTCAAAGTCCTCGGCACGCAAGGCATTCCAACCATCCATACCATCAACGGCAACGGCCACTTCATAACCGCGGCCGACCAGCAATTTGCGCTCCAGCTCACGAACAGTCAACGAGTCATCAACCACCAGGACACGCTTGCGCGCCACATGGTCGGCTTGACGATTACGCCGGTCAATACGCTCCAGACGCCCTGTATTGAGGAGCTTTTCCACCGAGCGCAGCAGGTCTTCGACATCGATGATCAACACTACCGAACCGTCATCGAGCAGAGCGCCTGCAGAAACATCCTGAACCTTGCCCAGACGGGCATCAATCGGAATGACAACCAGCGTGCGCTCACCGATGAACCGCTCGACAGCCACGCCGTAGACGGCATCACGCTCACGGATGACAACGACCTTGAGCGCCTCGTCGCTTCTCTGGGGTTGCGGACGATTCAACAACTGACTGGCAGAAACCAGACCGACATGGCGGTCTTCATGCCAGAAATGCTGGCGCCCTTCCAGTTGCACGATATCTTCGGGCTGCAAATCGCGCATGCGCTCGATATGCGCCAGCGGGAAGGCGTAGGCTTCACCGCCCACCTCCACCACCAGGCTGCGCACGACCGAAAGCGTCAGTGGCATTTCGATGCGGAAACGACTGCCTTCACCGGCCCATTGCTGCAATTCGACACTGCCATGCATCTGGCGAACCATATGCTGCACGGCGTCCAGGCCTACACCCCGGCCGGATATCTGCGTGACCTTGTCGCGCATGCTGAAACCCGGCAGGAACAGAAAGCTCAACAGCTCTTCTTCACTCAACTGCGCAGCGGTTTCGGCAGGCGACAGCTTGCGCTCGATGATATTACGGCGCAAACGTTCAAGATCGACACCATTGCCGTCATCGCTGAGCTGCACGACCAGCAGACCCGCCTCATGGGAGGCCCGCAACTGAATCTGCCCTTCAGGGTCCTTGCCCAGTTCCTTGCGACGCTCGGGCGATTCGATGCCATGGTCCACCGCATTACGTAGCAGGTGCGTCAGGGGGGCTTCCAGTTTTTCCAGGACATCGCGGTCGACCTGGGTCTTTTCGCCCTCGATCTTCAGGCGCACCTGCTTGCCGAGTTCGCGACCCAGATCACGCACCATGCGCGCCTGACCGTTGAGCACATCGGCGAACGGACGCATACGGCAGGCCAGTGCAGTGTCGTACAGCAACTGGGCTCGTTGCCCAGACTGCCAGCCGAACTCATCCAGCTCAGCAGCCTGCTGCATCAGCATTTGCTGAGCCTGAGACAGAAAGTCGCGAGCCTCCTCCAAAGCCTTCTGTGCATCCGGCTCCAGACCTGTATCACCAAAACACGCTCCCAAGACCTCCAGCGCCCTGTCGCTGCTGACCTGCAGACGTTTAAGACGCTGCATTCCGGCTTGCAGGGGCTTCAAGCGTTGAGTTTCGACCAGCGCCTTGCTGGACAGGTCGAGCAGGCCATTGAGCCGTTCGGCAGTAACCCGCAAGACTCGCTCGCCGCCATCGGACACCCGCCGCTCACGTGTCGCGGCAGGCGCAGGTTCCGGCTCGGCAGCAACAGGCTCGGGGGGCGGCGGCTGTTCAAGACGCAAAGCGGCAGCCAGAGCATCGAGGGATGCCTGATTGCTACCCGGCGCTGGCACCAGCAGCGGCTCGACCAGCGGTATATCGCTGGCCGTCAGCAGGTCGGGTAAAGGCTCTGACAATGAATCAGGCAATGGAACACTGACCGATCGCGCCGCTCCGACTCCCGAAGCCAGCAATGAATTCACTCGCTCGACATAGCTGTCGATATCGCTCTGCCCGATGCTGCTGTCAGTCGGTGTGGCAATGCGCATCAACAGATCGGTGCCCGACAGCAAGGCGTCGATATGGTCGGGCTGGAGCAGCAGTCGGCCCTCCTGGGCGCTGACCAGACAGTCCTCCATGACATGCGCAACGCTGACGCCATAATTGACCCCGACAATCCGCGCCGCACCCTTGAGCGAATGAGCGGCCCGCATGCAGGCTTCCAGTTGATCGGCCTGGGTCGGATTACGCTCCAGCTCCAGCAGGCCAGCACTCAACACCTGGGTCTGCGCTTCGGCTTCCAGGGTAAACAGCTCGAACAACGAAGCGTCCCGCATTTGATCTGGGGTCATGTAAGGCTCCGGTTGATGGCCGCCAACAACTCTTCTTCATCGAGCAAACGCAAGCTGCGGCCCTTCCATTGCAGGACACCGCGGGTAAATCGTGCATTGGCGTGCGTACCGGAAGCCGACGCGGCGTTCAGATGACGCTCTTCCATGGCATGGATGCCATCGACCTCATCAACGGGAACAACCACCGGCCCGCCTTGCGCGGCGATGATCAACATGCGCGGAACAATCCGCGCGGATGTAGCGACCACAGAACTGCTATCGAGCCCCAGCAGCTCGACCAGAGAAATACATGCCACCAGGGCACCGCGTACATTGGCGACCCCGAGCAAGGCACGGGAACGCTGATGGGGCAGCGAATGAATGACCTGATCGGGCGCGACCTCCGCCAGGCTGCGAGTTGCCAGCCCAAGCCACTCATCGCCCAAGCGAAAAACCAGAATCGAGCGGGTCTGGACATCACGTTGCAGTTCTATGCTTTTAAACTGATCGCGATGCTCCTGAAGCAGGGAGTAACGATCCAGCAAGCGGGTAGCCGCAGCAGAGTACACCGCACAGTTACGGCAATGAATATGCTCCTGCAATACGGGGCAGGAACGATCACCGTGAATGCCGATGCGGTTCCAGCAATCATCGATGGCCTGGGCGTCGTCGTGAGTCAGACTCGAAAGAGTGGACAGCCCCGTCATCGATTGCTTCCTTGTTTATTGGCGCCGCGCGTAGCACGGTCCTGCAAACGACGAGCACCGGCACTGTCTCCCTGGGACGCCAGCAAAGCGGCCAGTTGCGCCAGGGATTCAGGGTGCTGCGGCTGCAAGTACAGCGCCTTGCGATAGAAACCCTGAGCCTGCGACACGCTCCCCTCCACTTCGCTGAGCAGCCCCAGCCAGTAGAACACCTGAGCCACAGGCTCGTGCTGTTGCAGATAACGCTCGCACGCAGCCCGCGCCTCAACGCTTTTGCCCTCGTTGGCAAGGCTGGCAATAGTCGCCAACTGGGCCGCGACATCATCCTTGCCGGCCACGGCAGGCGCAGGCCGGGAAGGAGCAGGCGCATTGCCTGATGCAGATGAAGGTGCCGCAGGAGCGAAAGGCCGTGGAGCAGGCCGGGCCGGCTCGCGAACCGGTGGCGCCATGCTGCGGGCAATCGGTACAGGCTCGACAACTGCAGACGCACTCGCGTCGTGTCCGGGCGCATGCCTGAAAGCGAATGATTGCGCGATACCGGCAGAGCGCATGCCAACCCGGCTCAACAGATTGCCCTCGGCAGGGCCGATAAACAGCAAGCCGTCTTCTCGGGTCAGGCGCTTGAGCACCTTGAATACATGGCGCTGCGTAGGCTGATCGAAATAGATCACCAGATTGCGGCAGAACACGAAGTCGTAGGGTTCCTGCGTCGCCAGAGCAGGGTCAAGCAGATTGCCGGGCTGGAAATTCACCCGCGCACGCACCCGGTCCTCAATCTGGTAGCCATCCTCCACCGGCCTGAAAAACCGGTCGCGGAAGCCGATATCGTTGCCCCGGAACGAGTTCTTGCCATAGATACCGCGACAGGCCTTTTGAATCGACAAGGGACTGATGTCGACGGCATCGATCTTGAAATGCTGCGCGCCGATATTGGCATCGAACAGAGCCATCGCAATGGAGTAAGGCTCTTCGCCTGTCGAGCATGGCAGGCTGAGAATGCGTAACGGTCTGGCGTCGTTAAGCGTTATCAGACGCTCCAGTGCCAGCTTGCTCAGTGTCAGGAAGGATTCGGGATAACGGAAGAACCAGGTTTCCGGAACGATCACCGCTTCAATCAGCGCCTGCTGCTCTTCGGGCGAACTCAGCAGCAATTGCCAATAGGCTTCATCGTCCACGGAACGGGTGTTCTGAGAGCGTTGGCGCAACGCACGCACAATGATGGCCTCGCCTACCGACGTGACGTCCAGACCGATACGATCCTTGAGGAAACTGAAAAAGCGCGAGTCATCGCTCATGGCGCATCCTCAAGAAGCTCCAGATCAAGCGGAGGAATGGGATACAACAATTCGCGCACAGGTTCGGTCAACAGTTCCTGAACGTGAATCCATTGCAGCAGCCCTTGCTCGTCCTCTCGAACCGGCCCCAGATAAGGTGCCAGACGATTTTCCAGACCGTACTCCTTGAACTGCGAAGGCGGGCAACGCAAGGTTTCGGTCGCCTGCTCCAGGATAAGGCCCAGCAACTGAGCCGGATGTGCGGCGTCATGACGATAATGCACCAGCACCATGCGGGTGCTGGTGCGCGACGGAGCTGCCTGCCCCGAACTCAGCGCACTGATATCGATGACCGGCACGATTTCGCCACGATGGGAGAAGATCCCCGCCACCCAATGCGGCACGTGAGCGATAGCCTTGAGTTTCACACGCGGCAGCACTTCGGCGATCTCGACCGCCTCCAGCGCGTAACGCTCCTCGCCGATACGGAACAACAGAAACAGCTTGTTCACGACAGGCGCGGGGCCTTGGCGTTTGGGTGAGTGATCCATCATGGCCCGGACTCAGACTTTGAAACGCGAGACGCCACTGCGCAGCCCTACCGCTACCTGACTCAACTCGTCGATGGCGAAACTGGCTTGACGCAATGACTCGACAGTCTGACTGCTGGCATCGGCCAACTGCACCAACGCCTGATTGATCTGCTCGGCACCCGTGGCCTGGGCCTGCATCCCCTCGTTGACCATCAGCACTCGCGGTGCAAGGGCCTGAACCTGATGAATGATCTGCGAAAGCTGCTCGCCGACCTGCGTTACCTCGAACATGCCACGGCGCACTTCTTCGGAGAACTTGTCCATGCCCATCACGCCAGCGGATACCGCCGACTGGATTTCGCGAACCATCTGTTCGATGTCGTAGGTGGCGACGGCGGTCTGGTCGGCCAGACGACGCACCTCGGTGGCAACCACCGCGAAACCGCGACCGTATTCACCGGCTTTCTCGGCCTCGATGGCAGCATTGAGCGACAACAGGTTGGTCTGGTCCGCAACCTTGACGATGGTCACCACCACCTGGTTGATGTTGCCCGCTTTCTCGTTGAGGATCGCCAGCTTGGAGTTCACCAGATTGGCCGCGCCCATCACCTGATGCATGGTGTCTTCCATCCGTGCCAGCCCTTGCTGGCCGGACCCCGCCAGAACCGAAGCCTGATCGGCGGCCGAGGTCACTTCAGTCATGGTGCGCACCAGGTCGCGGGACGTGGCGGCAATTTCTCGCGAGGTGGCACCGATTTCGGTGGTCGTGGCAGCGGTTTCAGTGGCTGTAGCCTGTTGCTGGCGCGAGGTGGCGGCGATTTCGGTCACGGAAGTGGTGACCTGGACCGAAGAGCGCTGCGCCTGGGCAACCAGTGCAGTCAGCTCGGTCATCATGTCGTTGAAGCCGGTTTCCACGGCGTTGAACTCATCCTTGCGGGCAAGGTTCAGGCGCGAACTCAAATCGCCGGTGCGCATGACGTCGAGGATTTTCACGATAAGCTGCATAGGCGACATGATCGAGCGCATCAGCAGCAAACCGCAGGAGGCCGCCGCCATGAGTGCAATCAGCAGGGAAAAGACCATGCTGATCTTGGCGCTCAATACTGCGGAAACGATGTTCTCGGTCGCCCGGTCAGCCAGTTGCTTGTTGGCGACGATGATGTCGTTGAGCTGTTTGCGTCCATCGCTCCAGACCGGATTCACCTGTTCATAGAATTCGGAGCGGGCCTTGGCATAGTCGCCAGACCCATAAGCGGTATGCACTTCCTTGAGCAAACGGGCGTAGATCTCGCGCCGTTTCTCGAAGAGCGTGAAGTTTGCTCTTTCGGCATCGTCGAAAATGGAGTTCTTGTAACCGTTGATCTGGGTCTGAAGGTTATCGTCAAACCCCTCGAACTGGTCCTGCTCCTGCTTGGTCAGCGGTCGCGCCCGGCCTTCACCGATGAGTTCCAGAGTACGAATGTAGCTTTCGCCCCAGGAACTGCGGACCAGAGTGCTGTAATAGACGCCGGGAAGTGCATCAAGGCGAACCTGTTCCTCGCTGGACTCAATCGACAGCAAGCGCGAATAAGACACAACCACCATCAACAGCATGATCGCAATGATGACGGCAAAACTCGCCAAAATCCTTTGGCGCAGAGTCCAGTTCTTCACAGTCAGCCCTCAAGAGTTCAACAACGGCGTCTGGCCGTGTTCAAGAAGCGGACCGACAGACGGTCCAAGCGGCCTGAGTATAGCCCAGGCTTTTATGTATTAGCGTGTTGCAGGGAAAGGAAATTGAAAGTGACCCTGGCAGGCGGGGTGGCGCAGGAATCCGGGCTGACGGGCGCGCGCGTGGATGCAGGGTACGTTGTGATCCGGAGGGCTATCGACAGACACGTAGCCCTCGCTCCTCAAACCGTTTACTGAGCCTGGCGCACCTGCTCTTCCAGCTCGCTCTTGAGGCCCGGCGCCAGTTTCAATTGGCGAGCCAGTTCGTCAAGGTAAGCCCTTTCCATGAAGTGTTCCTGATCCACCAGAATCACGCTGGCGATGTACATTTCTGCCGCCATTTCCGGTGTTTTTGCCGCTCGCGCCACTTCAGAAGGGTCCAGCGGCTTGTTCAGTTCGGCGTGCAGCCAGTGTTGCAGCTCGTGGTCGTTGCTCAACTTGCTGAACTCGCCCTCGATCAATTCGCGCTCACGCTCGTCGACATGCCCGTCGGCCTTGGCTGCGGCAACCAGAGCCCGCAGGATCGCCTGGCTGTGCTCCTCGGCCTGCGACTCCGGCAAGCGGTCGATGGTCTGTGGCTCACGCTGAGCGGTAACGCCCTGGCTGGCCTGCCAGTTGCTGTAGGCCTTGTAGGCAAGAACGCCCAATGCCGCGAGGCCGCCATAGGTCAACACCTTGCCTCCCATCCCGGATGAGCGTTTGCCCTTGAGCAGGCTCATGGCACCCGCCGCCAAAGCACCACCGCCCGCACCGGACAAAAGGCTGCCCAGGCCACCGCTCTTGCCACCGGATTTTGAGCCAGAAAGCAGGCTGCCCAGGCCATTTACCAGCGCGTCGCTACTGGAAGAGCGCTTGCCAGACTTGCCGCTTACCTTATCTTGCAACATGTTTTGACCAGACTTGAGCAACTGGTCGAGTAAACCGCGCGTATTCATAAGAAACCTCCACAAGGCATGTCAGATGATTCATTGACACGCAGGTTAAAGCGAAGTCTCAAACGGGTGATTTCAGGTGTGCATCTGAATGTTGCAGATGACGTTATCAGCGAGGTCAATTCACGCCGCAAAAAGTTAAACCGTAGCAGGTGCAACCCTGATGCATTTCAAAGGTCAACTCACTCGAGAAGAAATTATGCGCCCATGTGGGTACATTGATAATTGACTCTGAAAAAAGTCTATGAAATCCCCATTCCATCAACATTGCCCTACCGGAGCTTGCCTGAAGTGACGTCAAGCATTGGTTTTCCTGCGGGCATCAGCGAAACGGCCCGGACGATCAGAAACAAGGACTGGAGCCAGACACCTCTTGGCCCGATAGAGCAGTGGCCTGCTTCACTGAAAAATACGTTGAACCTGATCCTGAACTCACCGGAGTCGATGTATCTGCTCTGGGGACCGCAGTTGATCTTCTTCCATAACGACACTTACACGCCCATTCTCGGCCCGCGCAAAGACAATGCAATCGGTGCCAAGGCCCCTGAATTGTGGGCTGATGTCTGGGACCAGGTGGCACCCATGGTCGAAAATGCCCTGGCTGGCAAGACCTGCCTGTACAAGGACAGGCCACTGACCATGGCTCGCTATGGCGAGACCGAGCAGACCTGGTGGTCGTTCTCGTTTTCCCCGGTGATTGATGAGCATGGCGTGACCGTCGGCATGTTCTGCATCACAAAGGAAACCACCCGCTATGTCCTGGATAAACAGGCACTGGAATCCAGTGAGCTGAAGCGACAGGCACTGATCAATGACCTGATCGAACTGGAAAAACAGCAGACCGCCAAGCTGGAACAGCGGACTGCCGAGCTGAATACCTTCTGGGATATCTCCCCGGACCTGCTGGCGGTAGTCGACTTCAAGGGGTACTTCCTGCGGGTAAATCCGGCCTGGGGCACTATTCTGGGACGAGAAACGCGAGAGCTGGTCGGTAGCTCCATTCTGGATCTGGTTCATCCTGACGATGTTTCCAGAACACAGGACGCCTTGCAGCATGCCATTGGCAGCGTGTTGCCCCTGTTTGAAAACCGCTACATGCACAAGGATGGCAGCTATCGCTGGATCGGCTGGACCGCAGCACCGGGTAACGGTCTGATCTTTGCGCTGGGCAAGCACATCACACCTGAAAAGCTGCATTCCGAAGCCTTGCGCAAAGCAGAGGAAGCCTTGCGCCAGTCGCAGAAGATGGAAGCGGTCGGGCAACTGACGGGCGGGCTGGCCCATGACTTCAATAATCTGCTGATGGGCATCACCGGCAATATCGAACTGCTCCAGTCGCGTGTGAATCAAGGTCGCACAGACCTGGGACGCTATATCTCTTCCGCTCTTGAAGGCTCAAGACGTGCAGCCGCCCTCACCCATCGCCTGCTGGCCTTCTCCCGGCGCCAGACGCTGGCGCCCAAAGCCACGCATATCGATGAGTTGGTCGAGGGCATGGAAGAGTTGATACGCCGCACCGTCGGCCCCGCCATCGACATGCAGGTAAAGCCCACCGATGACTTGTGGTCGACGATGGTCGACCCGCATCAACTGGAAAACTCGCTGCTCAACCTGTGCCTCAATGCCCGGGACGCCATGCCTGACGGCGGCACGATAAGGATCGAAACCAGCAATCGCATTCTGGACACGGCGACAGCAGCCAGGCATGAGCTGGCCGAGGGGCGTTACGTGGCGCTCTGCGTCAGCGATACCGGCACCGGCATGTCCGAAGAAGTGGTCGGGCGGGCATTCGATCCGTTCTTCACCACCAAACCCATCGGCATGGGCACCGGCCTTGGCCTGTCGATGATCTATGGCTTTGCCCGCCAGTCAGGCGGCGGGGTCAGCATTGACTCACGGCCCGGCAAAGGATCGAGGATCTGTATTCTCCTGCCACAGTTCGTGGGCGACACCGAACCTGCCGAACATGACATCAGCCTCGATGTTCCGCTCACCCAGAGCGCAGGCGGTGAAACCATACTGGTGGTGGATGACGAGCCTGCCGTGCGCTCGCTGATGGCCGAAGTGCTCGAAGAGCAAGGCTATATCGTCTTGCAGGCAGAACATGGCGCCGCAGCCCTGGTGATTCTGCAATCGAAAGCAGTCATTGATCTGTTGATCACCGATGTCGGCCTGCCCGGCGGCATGAATGGCCGCCAGGTAGCCGATGCCGCAAGAACGGTACGTCCGGGATTGAAGGTGTTGTTCGTGACCGGTTATGCGGAAAACGCAGCCCTGGCTCAGGACAACCTGGAGCCGGGGATGCATGTACTGACCAAACCGTTTGCTATCACGACCCTGACCAGCCGTATCACGGAGCTGCTGGACGGGTCGGCACAGGAGCCATGCTGAAGCGGGCCGGTCAGTCCCGCAGATCGGACTCATGGATCGGCTGGTCCCGATGGGTCGCACGCTGATACTGCGCTGGCCAGACAGCCTTGCGTCCACCCAGATCGTCGTCGGCATGCAACGGCCAGTAAGGGTCGCGCAACAACTCACGCGCAAGCAGGATGATGTCAGCCTGACCGGTGCGCAGGATATGTTCGGCCTGGGCAGGTTCGGTAATGAGCCCCACCGTGCCGGTAGCAATCCCGGACTCCTTGCGCACCCGCTCGGCAAAGCGCGTCTGGTAGCCTGGGCCGACCGGGATTTCCGCATTGGCGGAAGTGCCGCCTGAAGAGACATCGATCAGGTCGACACCCAGGGCTTTCAAGCGACGCGCCAGCTCGACGGTTTCATCGGGATTCCAGCCATCTTCTACCCAGTCAGTGGCGGAGACACGAACGAACAGCGGCAACTCTTCAGGCCAGACATCCCGAACAGCTTCGGTCACTTGCAGGGTCAGGCGAATACGGTTCTCAAACGAGCCGCCATACTGGTCCGTGCGCTGATTGCTCAGTGGCGACAGGAACTGATGCAGCAGATAGCCATGGGCTGCGTGAATCTCGACCACCTTGAAACCTGCGATCAAGGAACGACGGGCCGCGTCGACAAAGGACTGGATCAAACCCTGGATCTGGCTTTCGCTCAGTTGCACCGGGGCCGTGTGTTGTGGATCGAAAGCAATGGCCGAAGGCCCCCAGGGCTTCCAGCCACCTTCGCTCTCGGGCACGCTGCCATGCTTGCCCAGCCAGGGACGCCAGGTGCTGGCCTTGCGTCCTGCATGGGCCAGTTGAATACCCGCAACAGAACCCTGGGACGTAATGAAACGGGTGATGCGTTGCAGGGGCTCGATCTGCTCGTCGCTCCACAGGCCAAGATCCTGGGCTGTGATACGACCATCTTCGGTCACGGCAACGGCTTCGCTGAACACCAGCCCTGCACCGCCAACGGCACGGCTGCCTAGATGGACCAGGTGCCAGTCGTTGGCCAGGCCATCGACACTGGAATACTGGCACATGGGCGAAACAGCGATGCGGTTGGGCAGGTTGAGCTGGCGAAGGGTGTAGGGTTCAAGCAGCAGGCTCATGGCGACCTCTCAGGTTGAAAATCAGGCGCTGGACTGTTTTGTGTCTACAGAGCCTAGTCGACAACCCGGGAGAGAGTCTGGTTCAACGAATGGCGATATGAGTCACGATCAACTGCACTGTCTCGTTGCCCCGATATTCGTTGAGGTCCAGCCGGTAGGCCAGTTCGACCTTGCACTTCTCCTGGACAGGCCAGATATCGAGGTCAACGCCGAAGGAAATGGCATCAAGCTTGATACTGCCACATTCGGTTTCAAGCACCATTTTCAGATGTTTCTTGCCGACGATGTAGTTATTCACGAGACGAAATACACCGTGAAACAAAGGCTCGGGGAAGTGCTGCCCCCATGGACCTGCGTTGCGCAGCTCTCGCGCCAGCCCCAGATTGAACTCCTCGACTGTCAGCGAACCATCGGACAGCAAGCGTCCGGTGAGATCTTCCTCATTGAGCTGGCGACGCACCTCCAGATCGAATGCTTCGGCAAACATCGGGAAGTTCGCTTCGGGCAATGAGAGGCCTGCAGCCATGGCGTGTCCGCCAAACTTGCTGATCAGTTGCGGATGACGGGCGGCAACCGCATCCAGTGCGTCGCGGATATGGAAGCCCGGCACAGACCGAGCCGAGCCCTTGAGCACGCCCTCCCCGGCACTGGCGAAGGCAATGGTCGGACGGTGATAACGCTCTTTCAGACGCGAAGCGAGAATACCGATCACGCCTTGATGCCAGTCGGGCTTGAACAGGCACAGACCGAACGGCATGGAATCGACCGACAGGTTCTCGAGCAGCGCCAGCGCCTCGCGCTGCATGCCTTGTTCGATGGACTTGCGGTCCTGGTTCATCTCATCCAGTTGCACGGCCATTTCCCGCGCCAGCACCGGATCATCACAAAGCAGGCACTCGATCCCCACGCTTATGTCGTCCAGACGACCGGCCGCATTCAGCCGCGGGCCAAGGATAAATCCCAGGTCGGTAGAGGTAATGCGCGAGGCGTCGCGACCGGCGACTTCGAGGATGGCACGCAACCCTGGCCGCGCACGGCCGGCACGAATACGCAGCAGGCCTTGGTGCACCAGAATGCGGTTATTGGCGTCCAGCGGCACCACATCGGCCACGCTGCCCAAGGCAACAAGATCCAGCAGTTCAGCCAGATTGGGCTCGGCGTGCTCATTGAACCAGCCGATATCACGCAACTTCACGCGCAAGGCCATCAAGACGTAGAAGATCACCCCCACGCCCGCCAGAGACTTGCTCGGGAAGGTACAACCGGGCTGGTTCGGGTTGACGATAGCGTCAGCCTTCGGCAATTCGTGACCGGGCAAGTGGTGATCGGTCACCAGCACTTGCAGCCCCGCCGCCTTGGCCGCAGCCACGCCTTCGACGCTGGAGATGCCGTTATCCACGGTGATCAGCAATTGAGGCTTGCGCTGCAAGGCCACTTCAACGATTTCAGGGGTCAGGCCGTAGCCGTACTCGAAGCGGTTGGGGACCAGATAATCCACATGCGCCGCGCCAAACAGGCGCAGCCCCAGCACACCGACCGTACTGGCCGTCGCGCCGTCAGCATCGAAGTCTCCGACGATCAGTATGCGCTGGCGCTCACGGAGTGCTGTCACCAGCAGGTCTACGGCCGCATCGATCCCCTTGAGCTGCCGATACGGAATCAGTCGCTTCAGAACCTTATCCAGTTCGGCTTCGGACATCACGCCCCTTGAGGCGTACAGCCGGGTAAGCAAAGGCGGCAGATCGCCAAGAAAAGGCAGGGTGTCGGGCAACAGACGAGGTTCGATGCGCATGCGGTTCAGGTGATTCTCTGTGTATTCAACAATCTGAGCGGGTCGGTCAAGGCACGGCTATCAGCCGCGCTCACCTGCCAGCCACTGCAACTGTACTTCGTGCTGACCGCGGTCATCGGTCACGAAAACAGTGCCTTCACTGATCATCACATCCCACTTGATGACCCGTGGCATGTCCTTGGCCAGCGCTTCCAGAACGTCCTGAGGCACCGCCGCGATGTTGACGTTCTTCAGGTTCTTGACGGCCGGAACCACTTTGCCTTCCCAGACGCGCAGGCTGCCATAGGCCAGCAGGCTGGTGCGCTCGGTACGACGCGAACACCAGGTCAGGCGATCAGCGTCGGGCTGGCCAACCTCGATCCAGTGCAGAACACGGTCGTCGAGACTTTTTTCCCAAAGGGCTGGTTCGTCTACTTCAGACAGGCCACGCCCGAACGATAATTGCTCGTTGTACCAGAAGGCATAGGCAAGCAGACGCACAGTCATGCGCTCTTCAGTCTCGGACGGGTGGCGGGCGATGGTCTGCTTGACGCTTTCATAGACCCCACGGTCAAGATCGGTGAGGTTCAGTTCAAACTTGTAGGTCGTGGAGGGCTGTGCCATGAACGGGCTTCTAGTGTCGGGGAAAAGGCGCAAGTCTAACCGATACCGGGCCGGGGAACGACCACATTGCCCCGGCAAGCAAAATCCACTGGCTTGATTGCAGACATTGATGCAATTTACGACTGCGAAAAAGGCAACCATATTGACCCTGATGTCAGGATTTGAAGCACTTGTGACGCCATCGTCACTGCAACGATCCAATCACGGTCCATTCACTTGAATACTATTTTTCGGGATGAAACCAGAGAATGTCTTCTCTCGCCTCGCCGTCTGCAAGATCGTATTTGACCAGGTTGCTGCTGGCACTGGTGCTATCGGGATTACCTTGCATCAGCCAGGCCAAAGAGACGTTGATCTGGCTTCTGCGCGACATGCCGCCAGCGACGATATTTTCCGGCCCTTATCAAGGGCAAGGCGCTATCGATCAATTCATGCCGGTGCTGATAGCCCGCATGCCCGAGTATGAACATGTGCTGATGCGGGTCAATCGGGCCCGCAGCACACAGATGCTGAACGACACTTCGCTGACCTGCGACCCCACTTTGCTGTGGACCCCGACACGGGCCAGGACCATCGTCTTTTCCATTCCGACCTACATCGTGTTCAGCAATGGGCTGGTGGTGCGCAAGGATGACCTTGAGCGCTTCACCCCGTTCATCGCCGACGGGCATATCGACCTGCGCGCGCTGATGGCCAGCAAGACCATCAAGCTGGGTGTCGTTGCAGAGCGCAGTTATGGAGCTGTGATCGACGAAACGCTCAGCCACACTCCCAGGCAGGAGTTGAGCGAGCACTATGGCAACGATGCCGTCGGCAGCCTGCTGCAAATGGAGCGATTGGGACGTCTGCAGGCACTGATCAGCTATTGGCCCGAAGCCCGCGCCCATGCCTTGCTACAGGGGATAAGGCCCGAGGAACTGACCTTCCTGCCTGTCAAGGACACCCCCAAATACCAGTTCACCCACATTGGCTGCTCGGATACGCCACAAGGCAGGCAAGCCATGGAAATCATCAACCGGGAAATGCGTACCCTGCGCGAAACCAGCCTGTTGAATTTCTATGCAAACTGGCTGGACCCGGAATTGCGGGCGCAGTACATAGAGGATGCCAAGGCGTTTTTTGAGACTAACTAAGCGCTGTACGACGAAGGTGAGCCTGTTTTCAACGCAGCATCACCGATGCGCAGATACATTTCAAAAAAAGAAACCCCGGGCAGAGGGGAGAGCTACCCGGGGCAAACACCTGGGAGGTTTCGATCACCGGAGCACAATGATCGAAACTGCCACAACCTATGTGAACGCTCTCAAGGAATAAGGTTCCTGGCTCGCTCAGGCAAAAGCGGGCGCAGTGAACGCACGGGCCAGTGCGGCATGGCGCGTCGCAGCGATCACGCAGGGCTCGATCCGGCCTTCGGCAACCATCAAATCCCGGTGCAAACCGTCCACGACATCTGTGAGCTGACGTTTATCGCGCAGTTGATCGGCAGTGAAACTGCGCTCGATCACAATGGCACCAGTAGCATCTTTCAGTGTTACCAGACGCTCTCCACGTGCGCCTTCCGGGCTGAGGCTGGCCTGGTAAGGAGCCAGCGCTTCGCTTAGCAGTAAGCTGATATTTTCCATCTGGATCACCACTCAACAGTTTGAATGCAAAGGTGCTTATCACTGACCATCGGCAAGCGCGGAAAGTTCTTTGGCCTGCGAGGTTCATTGGACGGCTCTGATAACCGAGCATGCCTGTCGAATATGACAAAAAAAAAACCGGAGATCAGATCCGCTCATTAGTTATAGGAACATTCACCACCATCTACACCCAACATCCTACAAATTTCCTATAGATCAAGGTGATACCCAAACAGCAACATCGTATGCAATGACGTTAGCTGCCATTCGATGGAGCAATACCTTGAGCGCTTCCACTGATCGCCCCCTGCGCATCATCCTGGCGGATGACCATCCGATCTTTCTGATCGGCCTGCGCGTGGTGATCGAGCAAGACAATGCAGCCCGTGTCGTCGCACAGGCCTGTAGCCCGAACGAACTGTTTCAGGAACTCAAGAACCATGAGTGTGATGTGCTGGTCACGGACTTCATGATGCCGGCGCAACGGCAAAGCGATGGTTTACGTCTGCTGCAGCGCATTCATCGCCACTTCCCGCAGCTACCGGTTATCGTGGTGACAACCCTGAGCAATGCCGGACTGTTTCGAGCGATGCTTTCGCTCAATGTCCAAGGATTGCTGAGCAAGGCCAGTGTGGTGGGCGAGTTGCCTGCTGCAATCAGGAGCATCCGGCGCAAGGAAGTGTTCATGGCCGACTCGGTACACAGAATCCTGCTCGAAGCCGAGGATCATGGGGCAGACAGGCTGAAACCGCTTGAGCAATTGAGCCCCAGAGAACTGGAAGTCGTACGCCTGCTGGCTGCCGGGAATACCGTCGGTGAGATCGCCACCCAACTGAGCCGCAGCAAACAGACCGTCAGCGCACAAAAAGTCAGCGCCATGCGCAAACTCGGCCTGAGCAACGAAGCAGCGTTTTTCATTTACCTACAGGAACACGGGCTCTCCTGACCCGCTACCTTTCGCGATACCGGCCTCGGACTGCACCTTTTGCGCTCGTCGAGCCAGCACAACAGATCTGCCACGCACAGGGGGCGGGAAACGAAATAGCCCTGAATGGCCGGAGTCTCCAGCACCAGCAGGCTGTGAAAGTCATCGATTGTTTCCACCCCTTCCACCACGACATCCAGCGACAGGCGTCGAGCCATGAACATCACCCCGGCAACAACCGCCGACTTGCGAGGATCGTCCGCCATGCCACGCACGAATTCGGCAGGGATCTTCAGCTCAGAGAACGGGAGCTGCAAAAGCCGCATGATGTTAGAGGCTCCCATACCGAAATCATCGATGGACAGCGTGCAGCCCTGCATGCGCAGGCGCAGCAACGCCTCCAGTTGCCATGCCTCGGGTTGCAGGGCGTCATGTTCGAGAATTTCCAGGGTGAGGATGCTTGCCGGTAACTCATACAGCACAAGAAGCGCCATGATTCGCGTGGCAAAGTCCGTCTGCTCCAGTACCCGCGGAGCAATGTTCACCGCAACAGGCAACGCCTCGCCTTGCTTGCAGCGGACATCTGCGGACAATTGCAAAGACTGCTCAAGCACGTGCCAGGTCAAGGGCACCAGCAGCCCGGCGCTTTCAATCGCCTGCATGAAACTGCCAGGGGCCAACAGACCGTGCAATGGATGCTGCCAACGGACCAGCGCTTCGACGCCCAGAACATCGCCATCGACGCTGACCTTGGGTTGAAAGCAGGTGATCCACTGCTCAGCCAGCACTGCCAGATCCGGACAATCCCGGCCTGCTGCCGGGACAAGCAATTGCTCGGCACAAAAGACAGGTTGAGGCTGGGTATCCGGCACGCTCTGGCCGGGTATCGAGGCGGACTGATCATAGGCTTCGAGCAAATCGCACAGCCGGGCCGCCGAGGCCGGTTTCTGCAAGCCCCCCAATACTTCCAGCCCCTGACTGCGGGCCAATTGAACCACGCCATCAAGCACCGATTCCGAAACTTTGCTGAGAACGATCAGCGCCCTGGCCTGGCCACTCTGCGCCAGATGACGAATCAACTCCAGGCCATCAGGCCCCTCCATCTGCAGATCACAGATGGCGATATCGACCTCACCCCGATTGAGCAAAGACTGCCTTGCAGCTTCGACGCTGTCTGCGGTCAGCACGTCGAATACCTGATTGGCATTGAGCATCTGGTGCAAGGCCATCAATTGAAAAGGATTGTCTTCAAGGATCAGAACTTTGAGAGAGCGCACGGTCATTTTCCAGATCACAGCCTTCAGGCCGAAAGTGACAGCACTCTAGATCTCCTGTTGGCTGCCCCCCATAAGACAAGTCCTAAAATTCAGGGCACCTGTGCCAGCTGCAATTCAATATCTGCCCGCAGGCTTTCAATGGAAGCATCCAGTACCGGCCAGCGCTCGCTCAAGGCAGCACCGGATTCGCTCTTCACGCTGGCGTCGAGCGCTGCACAGGCCTTGGCCAGCGGCACGGCATCCACCAGACAGGCTGCGCCTTTCAAACGATGCAGGGAGGCACTTAAAGTCTTCCAGTCATGGGCTCCGACCGCTGGCTGCATCACCTCACGCTCATGACGCAGGTTTTTCCACAACTCTCCCAGCAGGCGCTGTATCTGTTCCTCGTTGGCCTGAGTCATGCGCCGCAAGGTACGAATATCGAATGTCTGCTCACGAATGACTTTGGCCAGTTCCTCTGACAAGCGCTCCAGAGACAACGGCTTGACCAGCAATCCATCCATGCCGATGCGCTCGCATCGCTCGGCCTCATCCGTCATGGCATTGGCCGTACAGCCAATGACCGGACAACGCGGGAGCTGTTCCTGAGACTCGATATTGCGGATTGCTTCGGTCAGTGCGTAACCGGTAATCCCTGGCATGTTGCAGTCTGTGATGACGGCATCGAACGCCTCCTCGCGCCACATATCCAGGGCCTGGGCACCACCTTCGGCGGGCACGACCTGGTGGCCGAGAAACTCCAGTTGCTGAGTCAACACCAGACGGTTGGCCGACATATCGTCCACCACCAGCAAACGCAAACTGCGCTCACCCGGATTGCGGCTCTGCATCCGGGTTTCATCCTGCTGCACGGTCAGGCGTTTCACTCTGGCGAGCGCCACATCGACAGTCACTTGCGTGCCATGTCCCGGTTCACTGCACAGGCTGATTTCCCCGTTCATCAGCTCTACAAGCTGCCGGGAAATACTCAGCCCCAACCCACTGCCGCCATAGCGGACCGCAATATCGTCATGGGCCTGAATGAAAGGCTGGAATATCTGCTGCTGACGCTGGGGATCGATCCCCGTTCCGCTGTCCTGGACAATTATCCGTAGGCGTCGCGACTCGCTGTGCTCCTCAAGCACACTGACACTGATCACCACAGAACCTTGTTGTGTGAACTTCAGGGCGTTGCCCAGCACGTTATGCAGCACCTGACGCAGCCGTAACGGGTCGAGCCAATAATCACCACGGGCCTGCTCTGCAAAATCCAGCCTCAGCTCTAACCCTTTCTGCTCAGCCTGGGCCGAGAACAACTGCACAATGCCTTCAAAAAACGGATGGAGCGAAGTCGCGGACAACGACAACTGAATCCCGCCCGCCTCGATTCTGGCCAGATCAAGGCTGTCGCCAATCAGAGCGACAAGCTCCCTTGCCGATTGATGAGCCACTTGCAAACCTTGGGAAGGTGTCTCGCCACGACGCAGTGCCTGCTCACATTCCAGCTCCAGCAGGCCGATGATGGCTCCCATCGGCGTGCGGATCTCATGACTCATGCTCGCCAGAAACGCACTCTTGGCCTCGCTGGCCTGATCGGCATGCCGTAGTGCCTCTTCAAGCTGAATCTCCAGCCGCTTGCGTTCGGTGATATCTATCCAGCCGCCCAACAGCCCCTGCAACTGGCCATCGGCACCAAAGAAAGGCGTCGTCCATTGCCAGGCATCGACATGCTTGCCAAACAGCTCCATGGTCCTGTCGGCGAATATCGGACGTCTGGTCTCCAGTAACTTGAGATAGTCGGCATGCATCTGTTCGGCCACGGAGCGCGGGATCAGATCGACGTCGATCAGGCGGCGACCATTCATTTGCTCAAAGCTGATCCCGAAGCTTTCTTCATAGCTACGGTTACAGGAAATAAGCCGTCCCTTGAGATCGCGGACGTAAATCGGATTGGGAATGCCATCGAACAGCGCGTGCTTGAAAGCCAACTGGTCGTTGAGTTGCCTTTCGGCCTTGAGCCGCTGGCGAATCTGGGACTTGAGCCGGCTGCTCCAGCCCAGGGATACCAGCCCCAGCAACAATGCCAGTACCACAACCCAGAACACCCACTGCGGGATACGGCTCCAGAGAGAGGGCTGAGGCAATACCGAACCCAGCCATTTCATGCGGATGGAGCGCATCTCGGCCACCGGAAATGCCTCCAGAGCCTTGTTCAGGATGCTGAGCAGTTCAGGTTGCGACTTGATCACTGAAAACTGGTCGGGAGACCACTTGCCGTCGACACTGCGCGCCACTTTCAGATTGCCGGGCGGAAAGAGGTAGGCGCCGGCTTCGTTCTGGATCGTGGCATCCGCCTGCCCGGTTTCCACCAGGTTGCGTGCTTCGGCATAAGTCGAAACCAGTTGCAACTGGACCTCGGGAAAGTTGCGGCGGATCTCCTCTTCCAGCGCATGCTTTGCAGGCAATGCCAGTACCCGGCCGGACAGGTTGCCCAGGGAAACGTGCGAAGAGTTTTCGGAGCGCACGACAAAGACCCAGCTATTACCTCCAAACGAATAGGTGAAATCCAGAAACTGCCTGCGCTCGGCGTTTTCGGCCAGCGTTGTATTCATCTCCGCCTCTGCGGCCTTCAGCACCTCGATGCTCATCTGGGTCGAAGGTACTTCCTTGTGAACGAACTGCAGGCCGGTCATGCGGGAAATCCGCGCCAGCACATCGATATTCAGCCCGACCCAATGGCCGTTATTGTCCTTGTAGATATAGGGCGGATGCTGTGTGGTGGAGATTGTCACGCTGGGGTGTTTGCTCACCCAGAGCCGCTCTGCTCTGGAGAGCGTGATCCGTTGCCCGACCACATCGGCACCCAGCCCCAGCGTCCAGCGCCCCAGCACCTCACGGGCGACGGATGGCTCAAGGCTGCTCAAGGCCCGGTTGATCAGGGTCAACAGCCGCTGCTCGTCCTCACGCACGGCAAACGCAAAGCCCACAGGCGGCAATGCGCTCTCGAACTTGATCTGCAAACCCAGGTAAGGCCGCAAGGCGTTATAGGAACGCACAATCACTTCATTGCCGATAAAAGCGTCAACTTCTCCCTGGCTCAAGGCCTCCAGAGCACTGTAGAGATTGGGCGCAATAATGATTTCGCTTTCGGGATAGGCTTTATGGACAGTGCTTGAGTCCGCATACCCATCGAGCAATACGACTTTCTTGCCTGCCAGCCCCAACGACGGCCACGGGTCGCTGCCTCGTCCGACCACCATCGAACGATCGGGCATGTACTCATGGGAAAATGCCAACCCCTTCACGGCACGCTCGAAACCGTTGGCACTGGTGAGAATATCGACGGCGCCGCTACGCAATGCGGCAATCGCATGATCGCGTTCGGCAAAGCCAATCACCTGGATCGGCATGTTCAACTTGTCGCCAATCAGGCTGAGGTAATCGGCGCTGATGCCCTGATAACGATTACGGTCGCTGGTGATATCGATAGGTTCATAATCGGCAATGGCAATGCCGACCCGTAGAGCCTTGCGTTGCTCCAGCCACTGTCGATCCGCCGCATCGAGGGGCAAATCGTCCAATGCCAGAAATGGCGCACTCAGCGTAAATGGCAAATCCTGCGCTGCACTTGCGGACTGGCCGAAAGACAGCATCAACAGGACCAAAATCGTGCGCCATGCACGCCCGATAATCAGGTTGCCGGTCGCCCTGACCACACCTTGCATACTTGCCTGTTTCACAACCACTGACTCACCCGTAGGAACTCAAAAACCTCCAAAGTTTGGCACGGGAAAATGAGAAGGCCCGCCGGGTGGCGGGCCTTAAGTTGTTACACAACGCTTCTGTTATAACGGTTTTCCGCGGTTGCCGTGCTGGCTGACAAAGGCCTGCATGGCTTTGAGGTCATTTGGCAAAACGGTGCAGCGTTCGTCGCGCTCGAACAAATCAGACAAATGTGCAGGCAGCTCAAGCGCTTTTCCTACGCCTGCCTTCTCCACTGCCTCAGGGAATTTGACCGGATGGGCCGTTCCCAGGATCACCATCGGCGTATCCAGGCTGCGACGGCACTCACGCGCGGCCTTGACCCCGATTGCCGTGTGCGGATCGAGTACTTCGCCTGTCTGTGCGAACACTTCGGCGATGGTCTCGCAGGTCTGCTCATCACTGACGGCCAGCGAGTCGAACAGTTTGCGTGTTTCGGTCCAGCGGTCTTCATCGACGCTGAAACCGCCACCCTGCTTGAAGGTGTCAATCAGGCCGGCGATTGCTGCGCCGCTACGGCCATGCATATCGAACAACAGACGCTCGAAGTTGGACGACACCATGATGTCCATCGAAGGCGACAGCGTGGCGTGCAGGGTTTCCTTGACGTACTGGTTGCCGCTCATGAAGCGGTGCAGGATGTCGTTGCGGTTGGTGGCCACGATCAGTTGATTGACCGGCAGCCCCATGTTGCGAGCCAGGTAACCGGCGAAGATGTCACCGAAGTTGCCGGTAGGCACCGAGAACGATACCGAGCGAGCCGGGCCGCCCAACTGCAGGGCTGCGTGGAAGTAATAGACGATCTGGGCCATGATCCGCGCCCAGTTGATCGAATTGACCGCTACCAGCCGTGTGCCCTTGAGGAAGCCCTGGTCCGCGAAGCTGGCCTTGACCATCTCCTGGCAATCGTCGAAGTTGCCTTCGATGGCGATGTTATGGATGTTATCGCCGAAGATGGTGGTCATCTGGCGACGCTGAACGTCCGAAACACGCTTGTTGGGGTGCAGGATGAAAATATCGACATTGTCACAACGACGGCAGCCTTCAATCGCTGCCGAGCCGGTATCGCCGGAAGTCGCGCCAATGATGACCACACGCTCGCCACGCTTGGCCAGCACGTAATCGAGCAGACGACCGAGCAATTGCAGAGCGAAGTCCTTGAACGCCAGAGTCGGGCCATGGAACAGCTCAAGCACCCACTCGTTGCCGTTCAACTGGCGCAACGGGGCAACCGAGCTGTGGGCGAACACGCCGTAGGTTTCTTCGAGAATCTTCTTGAAGTCGGCATCCGGGATGCTGCCATCCACGAACGGACGCATCACCCGGAAAGCCAGCTCGTGATAAGGCAGGCCAGCCCAGGAAGCGATTTCTTCCTGAGTGAAACGAGGCAGGTTTTCCGGCACATACAGGCCACCATCGCTGGCCAGGCCTGCAAGCAGCACATCTTCGAAATTCAACGCTGGCGCCTGGCCGCGGGTACTGATGTAGCGCATTTTTTCAAACCTTTGGTTTGAGCTGGAAGCTTCAAGCTGCAAGTTTCAAGCTGCAAGTAAAGGCACGTTGACCTCTACTTGCCGCTTGCCGCTTACCGCTTGCCGCTTGCAACTAATCAATTAATTGAGATGTTCGACACGAATCCGCACAACGGGGCCTACCACATCCTGCAAGGCTTCCAGCGCTGTGATTGCATCGTTCATGCGCTGCTCGCGTACGCGGTGCGTCAGCAGAATCATTGGCACCAGGCCGTCCTGCTCTTCGACTTCTTTCTGCATGATCGATTCAATGTTGATGCCGCGCTCGGACAGGATGCTTGCAACCTGAGCCAGTACGCCCGGATGGTCCTTGGCCTGGATACGCAGATAATAGGCACTCTCGCACTCTTCGATCGGCAGAATCGGGTGAGCGGACAACGAATCCGGCTGGAAGGCCAGGTGCGGTACGCGATTCTCCGGGTCGGAAGTCATGGCACGCACCACGTCCACCAGATCGGCAACCACGGAAGAAGCCGTTGGCTCCATGCCTGCGCCAGCGCCGTAGAACAGGGTCGAACCCGAGGCGTCGCCATTGACCATCACGGCGTTCATCACGCCATTGACGTTGGCAATCAGGCGGTCGGCCGGGATCAGCGTCGGGTGAACCCGCAGCTCGATACCCTGCGCCGTGCTGCGCGCAACGCCCAGGTGCTTGATGCGATAGCCCAGGGCTTCGGCGTAGTTCACGTCGGCAGTGGTCAGTCTGGTGATGCCTTCGGTGTAGGCCTTGTCGAACTGCAACGGGATACCGAATGCAATGGAAGCCAGAATCGTCAGCTTGTGGGCAGCGTCGATGCCTTCCACGTCGAAGGTCGGATCGGCTTCGGCGTACCCCAGCGCCTGGGCTTCAGCCAGGACGTCCGGGAAAGTACGGCCCTTCTCGCGCATTTCGGTGAGGATGAAGTTACCGGTACCGTTGATGATCCCGGCAACCCAGTTGATGCGGTTTGCCGACAGGCCTTCACGAATCGCCTTGATGACCGGGATACCGCCTGCGACGGCGGCCTCGAAAGCCACGATCACGCCCTTCTCACGGGCCTTGGCGAAGATTTCATTGCCGTGTACCGCGATCAGCGCCTTGTTGGCGGTAACCACGTGCTTGCCGTTCTCGATGGCCTTGAGCACCAGCTCACGGGCGACGGTGTAGCCGCCGATCAGCTCGACGACGATATCGATTTCAGGATTTTCCGCCACCGCGAACACGTCGTTCGTGGTGGGTGTACCGGTAATCTGGCAGTTGGGGTTTGGTGTACGAACCGCAATTTGCGCAACTTCGATTCCACGCCCGGCACGACGGGCAATCTCCTCGGCGTTACGCTGAAGTACGTTAAAGGTACCGCCACCGACAGTACCCAGCCCACAGATGCCTACTTTGACCGGTTTCACTGATGAACTCCCCGAAAAACGGCCGCCCCGAAGTCGGCCGTGGAAAACAGCCGCATGTCACCATGCGACTCCAATTTTTTTAGCGGGATGACGGCAAGGCGTCACCCCATGCCCATGAGGCGTTCCTGACAATGCAGGATTATTTGGCACCCAGCGCCAGCTTGGCAACCTGGGCAGCCGGCTGATAGCCAGGAATCAGTTGGCCATCGGCCAGGACAATGGCTGGCGTACCGTTCACGCCAATCGACTGACCCATTTCAAACTGTTTGGTCACCGGGTTCTCGCACTTCGGTGCCTTGATGTCCTTGCCGTCGACCATAAGGTCCATGGCTGCCTTGCGGTCCTTGGAACACCAGACCGCCTGCAGTTGCTGGTCGCCCGGCGAACCCAGCCCCTGACGCGGGAAAGCCAGGTAACGGACTTCGATGCCCATCTTGTTCAACTGAGCCACTTCTTCATGCAGCTTGTGGCAATAAGGACAGGTGGTGTCGGTGAAGACGGTGATATGCGATTTGGTTTCGCCAATGGCCGGGTAAACCACCATCTCGCTGGCAGGAATGCCATTGATGGTTTTCGAGATCGCCTGACGTTCGGTCTTCTCGGTCAGGTTGACCGGCTTGCCGTTCTGGATCTGGAACAGATAACCCTGCACCACGAACTGGCCATCGGCGCTGGCATAAAGAACACGACCGCCCTTGAGTTTGACTTCATAGAGGCCATTGAGCGGGCTGGCTGCGATGCTTTCTACAGGCAGCTCCAGTTGAAGCGACTCCAGGGTCTTGCGAATGGCTTGATCGGGGACAGCATCAGCCAGGGCAAACGCACTGAAAGAGCTGGCCAGGGCAACAATGGCGGCAGCAAAAACATGAGGCAAGCGCATGAAAACTCCTATGAAGGCGGACAGACCGGCGGCGCTGAAAACGACTGACGCCAGCTTCAATCTGTGAAACCGGCAAAGCCTATCACATAAGGCCTGTAACACCGACCCGGACAAACACAACTTAAATCAAGGTTCAGCCGCGTGGATGGTGCCTGGCGTGCATATCCTGCAATCGGGCACGGGCAACGTGTGTATAAATCTGTGTCGTGGACAGGTCACTGTGGCCAAGCAGCATCTGCACAACCCGCAAGTCGGCACCATGATTGAGCAAATGAGTGGCAAAAGCATGACGCAAGGTATGGGGTGACAGTGACTTGCCGATGCCGGCGACAGCGGCCTGATGCTTGATGCGATGCCAGAAGGTCTGCCGAGTCATTTGCTCGCCACGCAGGCTGGGAAACAGGACATCGCTGGGGCGTCCGCCCAGCAGCTCATCACGTGCGCCGCGCATATAACGCTCAACCCAGACAATGGCCTCCTCCCCCATGGGTACCAGCCGCTCCTTGCTACCCTTGCCCATGATTCGCAGGACACCCTGACGCAAATTGACCTGCTCCAGCGTCAGACTGATCAACTCACTGACCCGCAGGCCACAGGCATAAAGCACTTCCAGCATTGCCCGGTCACGCTCACCGATCGGCTCGCTCAGGTCGGGCGCGGCCAGCAAGGCTTCAACATCGGCTTCAGACAGGGATTTGGGCAGTGGCTTGCCCAATTGCGGCATATCGATCAGCAAGGTCGGATCGACCGCAATCAGCCGCTCGCGCAGAAGGTAACGATAGAAACCACGGGCTCCGGACAGGAAGCGGGCAGTCGAACGAGGCTTGTAGGCCTGATCCATCCGCCAGGACAGGTGATCGAGAATCACATCGCGCCCGGCATCGATCAAATCCACATTGCGCTCTTGCAGCCAGCCGTTGAACAAGGCCAGATCACTGCGATAAGAGTCACGGGTGTTATCGGACAAACCCTTTTCCAGCCAGAGCGCGTCCAGAAAACGGTCGATCAGGGGGTGGTCGATGGCAGGCATTTTCACTCGTAGACTGTATGGCGACAGATGAGTTGCATGATTAAACAGCACACAACAAAAAAGCAGCCCGAAGGCTGCTTTTTTTATGCATCGAAAGACTGTATCAGGACAGTTTTTCTTTGATGCGAGCTGCTTTACCGGACAGGTCACGCAGGTAGTACAGTTTGGCCTTGCGAACGTCGCCGCGACGTTTCACAGCCAGGCTGTCGATTTGCGGGCTGTAGGTCTGGAAAGTACGCTCAACGCCAACACCATTGGAGATTTTACGAACAGTGAAAGCACTGTTCACGCCACGGTTACGCTTGGCAATTACAACGCCTTCAAACGCTTGCAGACGTGCGCGGTCGCCTTCCTTCACTTTCACCTGAACGACGATAGTGTCGCCCGGGGCAAAGGTAGGGATCTCTTTGGTCATCTGCTCTGCTTCGAGGGCAAGAATGATTTTGTTAGTCATGCTGGTGCTCCTAAGGTAATCCGTCTGGATCGACCATCGATACGTTAACTATCGTCCCGCTCGCGGATGTATTCCGCCAGCAGCTTCTTCTCTTCTCCAGAAAGCGAGCGGCTTTCCAGAAGATCGGCGCGTCGTTCATAGGTCCGCCCAAGGGACTGCTGTAAACGCCAACGCCGGATATGCGCGTGATTGCCACTTAGCAACACGTCGGGAACACGCTGATCCGCATACACCTCAGGTCGGGTGTAATGCGGGCAATCCAGCAGACCGTCCGTGAAGGAATCTTCCTCCGCGGAGTCCACATGCCCTAAAGCTCCAGGCAGCAGTCGCGTAACCGCGTCGATCAGCACCATTGCCGGTAGCTCGCCACCAGACAGTACATAGTCACCAATCGACCACTCTTCATCGACATGAGCATCAATAAAACGCTCGTCAATGCCTTCATAACGACCGGCGATGAGGATAATCGCTTCCTCCTGCGCCAGTTCGCGTACCGCAGACTGATCCAGCTTGCGGCCTTGTGGCGACAGGTAAATCACCTTCGCCGCATCCCCCGCTGCCTGCCTGGCCTGAACCAGAGCATCCTCAAGGGGCTTGATCTTCATCACCATGCCCGGACCACCGCCAAATGGGCGATCATCCACAGTGTGATGACGATCAGTGGTGTAGTCCCGCGGATTCCAACAAGTGAGCTGCAAGAGCCCCTGTTTCACCGCACGGCTGGTAATGCCGTATTCGCTGATGGCGGAAAACATCTCAGGGAACAAACTGATGACTTCTATGCGCATGCTAGCCATGGCATTCAGAAGTCCGCATCCCAATCCACCTTCATCTCGCCGGCATCCAGGTCGATTGCCAGCACACATTGCTCCGTATAGGGCAACAGGCGCTCGCGATCATCCAGACTGCCCGCGCAGGGCTTGACCACCATTACATCGTTCGAGCCGGTTTCAAGCAGGTGATCGATCTTGCCGAGCAATTGCCCAAGCGTGTCGATGACCTTCAGGCCTTCAAGCTGGTACCAGTAGTACTCGCCATCGTCCAGATCAGGGAACAGGTTACGCGGCACGCAGATTTCGCAACCGGACAGAAGACGCGCTTCGTCGCGATCATCGAGACCCTTGAGCCTTGCGACCAGGAACTTGCCTTGCAAGCGTCCGCTGACCAGCTCTACCTGTTTTTCCACTTTCCCTTCGCGCCGCAGCGTCCAGGTCGTGTAGTCCAGCAGGTTATCAATCGGATCCGTAAAGGAATAAACCTTCACTTCGCCGCGAACGCCATGAACCGAGAAAATCTTGCCTATGACGATCAGATCGTCGGCAGATGCAGGCGTCGCGTTCATAGGTTTCAGGCCGCAGCCTTAGCCTTGTTGTGCTCTTTGATCAACTGAGCAACGCGCTCGGAAGTCTGAGCACCAACGCCCAGCCAGTAGTTCAGGCGTTCTTCGTTGACGGACAGACGAACTTCCTGACCACGAGCAATCGGGTTGAAGAAACCGATTTGTTCTTTGTGGGAGCCGTCACGAGCGTTGCGGCTGTCGGTTACGGTCAGGTGGTAAAACGGGCGCTTTTTGGAGCCGCCAAGGGCAAGACGGATGGTTAGCATTGAACATCGTTCCTGTAGTCGGTGCTGCAAATCTAAGATGCACAGCGGGCATGGGTGCCCGAAAGGCCGCATATTCTAAGGAATATCCCGACTTTTGCAAATGTCTTTTTCCGGCGCCTGTCGGCATGCCATCCAGATTTGCAATGAAACTGTCGTAAGACAGCGGTTGAGTCCCGCAGAACGCGGGATTGCTGGAGGCCAGGCCTCCAGAATGAATGCGCGCAAAGTTTCTTGCGCGCGACACAATCACATTTTTGGCATGCCGCCGCCAGGGAACATTCCACCCATGCCGCGCATCATTTTTGCCATACCGCCCTTGGCGGAGAATTTCTTCATCATCTTCTGCATCTGTTTATGCTGCTTGATCAGACGCCCGATATCCTGAACCTGGGTTCCCGAACCGATGGCGATACGGCGCTTGCGCGAACCGCTGATCAGATCAGGGTCGCGGCGCTCGGCCGGCGTCATCGAGTTGATGATGGCTTCCATCTGCTTGAACTGCTTCTCGGCAGCACCCTGGGCATTGCCCATTTGCGAGAGGTTCATGCCACCGATACTCGGCAGCTTGTCCATGAGGCCGCCAAGGCCGCCCATGTTCTTCATCTGTTGCAACTGGTCGCGGAAGTCTTCGAGATCGAAGCCCTTGCCCTTCTTGAGCTTCTTGGCCAGCTTGTCGGCTTTCTCTTTATCGAGCGTCTGCTCGGCCTGTTCGATCAGGCTGAGTACGTCGCCCATGCCGAGAATTCGCGACGCGATACGATCCGGGTGGAACGGTTCCAGAGCTTCGCTCTTCTCGCCCATACCGATGAACTTGATCGGCTTGCCGGTAATCGCCCGCACCGACAGTGCGGCACCGCCACGCGCATCACCATCGACCTTGGTGAGAACCACACCGGTCAATGGCAGCGCATCGCCGAAGGCCTTGGCGGTGTTGGCAGCATCCTGACCGGTCATGGCATCGACCACGAACAGGGTTTCTGCCGGTTTCACCACGGCATGCAATGCCTGGATCTCGCCCATCATCTCTGCATCGACGTGCAGGCGACCGGCGGTATCGACGATCACGACGTCGATGAACTTGAGCTTCGCTTCGCGGATGGCAGCCTGGGCGATATCCACAGGCTTCTGGCTTATATCGGAAGCGAAGAACGTCACGCCGATATCGTTGGCCAGGGTTTCCAGCTGCTTGATGGCCGCCGGACGATAAACGTCAACCGACACGACCATGACGGTTTTCTTCTTGCGCTCCTTGAGGAAGCGCGCAAGTTTGCCGGCGGTGGTGGTTTTACCCGCACCCTGCAAACCCGCCATCAGCACGACAGCCGGCGGCGTGACGTTGAGCACCAGATCTTCGTTGGCGGCGCCCATCAGGCTTTCGAGTTCGGCCTGAACGATCTTCACGAATGCCTGGCCTGGCGTCAGGCTGCGCGACACCTCGGTGCCTACGGCGCGTTCCTTGACGCTATTGACGAAGTCCTTGACCACCGGCAGGGCGACATCGGCTTCAAGCAAAGCCATGCGCACTTCGCGCAAGGTATCTTTGATGTTGTCCTCGGTCAGCTTGGCCTTGCCAGTTACGTGGCGCAGCGTCTGCGAGAGGCGGTCGGTAAGGTTTTCAAACATGCGCGATCCTTTCAGGCTCTGGTCGAACCCCGGTTGGTGCGGCCCGGCCCGCAATAATAATGGCGCTCGGCGAGCCTGCGGCTTGAGCAGGTCGCGGATTATAGCGAAGACTCCGCGGAACTGACACCACGCTGACTGCTTATGTAGTCTTTCGTGAAATGTCGGTTCTATGCCAAACTCAGCGTCTTTCGGGCTCGTCCTTCAGGATCTATGTTCCCTCTAACACCCAGTCTGCTTTCAAGCCTCGCCGCCGCCAGCCTCTATGCCGCTGCGACCGTCTATCAGGGCGTACGCCTGAATCAGACCACCAAACCCGACAAGCGGCTGCTTGTACTGCTCGGCACCCTGGCCGTCATTGCCCATGCCATCGGCCTTTATTCCCAACTGATGCACCCGGCAGGCCTGGGACTGGACTTTTTCAACTCCGCCAGCCTGATCGCCGTGTCGGTCATCGCTCTGACCCTGATCGCCACCACGCGAATACCCGTGGAAAACCTGCTGGTGCTGCTGTTCCCGCTGGGCATGATAACTGCCCTGCTCGCCCAGTACGCCCCCAGCGGCACGGTGCAGCCGATCATTGAAGAGCCGGGCATTCTCAGCCATATCCTGCTTTCCATCCTGGCTTACGGCATGTTCACCATCGCAGTGTTCCAGGCGTTGCTGCTGCTGGTGCAGGATCATCAGCTCAAGCACAAGCACCCTTCGGGCCTGATCAAGAACTTCCCGCCCCTGCAAACCATGGAAAGCCTGCTGTTCGGTTTCCTGTGGGCCGGCTGGACACTGCTGTCGCTGTCGCTGATCTCCGGCTGGCTGTTCGTCGAGAACCTGTTTGCCCAGCATCTGGTACACAAGACCCTGCTCGCCTGTCTGGCCTGGGTGGTTTTCAGCGTCTTGCTGTGGGGTCGCAACCGCCTCGGCTGGCGTGGGCATAAAGCTATTCGCTGGACCCTGGGCGGCTTCTGCCTGCTGATGCTGGCCTATTTCGGCAGCAAGCTGGTACGCGAATTCATTCTGCATATCTGACGGGCGTCGATCATGGATAATCTGCCCCTCGGCCCACTTCTGGGTGTGCTGACCCTGCTGATGCTCTGGTCCGGTCTGCTGACCGCTGTCGAGACGGCTCATCACCTGCTCAAGACGTTGCGCGCCGGCAGCCGCTCCAGTGAGGCGGCGACCTTTCCGGAACTGGCCTTCGAGCTCAACAGCCTGATTCTGAGCAATACGCTGATCAAGACCCTGATCACCGTCATCGCCACGCTGATTGCAGTCAATGGCTGGTTCGATAACGGCCCAACCGTTGCCTGGCTCATCACCGCTGGCGCCATGCTGGTATTTGCCGAATTCATCCCGCGCCGCCTCGCAGCCCGCTACCCCGTCGCCACTCTGTTGCTCGGTAACGGGACGCTGCATATCCCGATGAAGATCGTCTGGCCGCTGACCTGCGTCTTCAGCGCGATTGCAAAATACCTGCTGCGCCTTTTCGGCGTACATAAAGTGCCGAGCCAGGATAAAGACCTGGACGACGAATCGCAGAAACACAGCCACGATGGCGTTCAGGAATATCACCCACGCGCCAATGTCATCTCCGGCATTCATGCCCTGGACAGCATCACGGTCAATGACATTCTGATACCGCGCAACGAAGTGGACGGCGTCAACCTCGACGACCCCATCGAGCAGATCATCGAACGCCTGATCATTTCGCGACACACCCGCCTGCCGGTCTATCACAACGATATCAATCAGGTTCAGGGGGTTCTCAATACCCGTCAGATCAGCCATCTGCTGCCCAAGGGCGAACTGACCAAGGAGCAATTGCTGGCTGTCTGCTACGAACCTTACTTTGTGCCCGAAAGCACGCCATTGCAGTTGCAACTGCTCAACTTCCACAAGCAGCAGCGTCGGCTGGGTGTGGTGGTGGACGAATATGGCGAAGTGCTGGGCATTGTCAGCCTGGAAGACATCCTCGAAGAGATCGTCGGCGAGTTCGAGAACGAACAAAGCCTCAACAATCCCCATGTCACGCGCCAGACGGACGGACGCCTTGAAGTGGAAGGCGCTGCGTCGATTCGCGAACTGAACAAGAGCCTCGGCTGGCACCTGCCTTCCGATGGCCCCAAGACCCTTAACGGCCTGGTGACCGAAGCGCTGGAAACCATTCCCGAAGGTCCGGTCTGCCTGAAAATCGGCCCGTACCGGCTGGAAATCCTGGAAACCGAGGATAATCGCGTGAAGCGGGTGCTGATGTGGCAGAACGCTCCAAGCCTGGTTTTTACCTGAGAAAAGCGTAATGCTCAGGCTGCGTGAAAACACAGCCTGACCGAGCACAGCAGTTTTCAGACAGCCCGATGTTACTACTTGTTTCGCGAGCACAGCCCTTCCTATAATCCCTTCGCTTACCCAGCCAGCCGTAGCGCGTGCTACCCGCACCCAGCGCAGACGGCCAGTCATTCAGCCTGAACGACTCGCACCTTTTATGGCACGCTCCCATCCACGAGCGCTGTCATTACCCTCCAGCCCAACCGGGCCAATCTGATCAGTGCTGCGCCCACAATCACAAGAATGAACATTTGCCGCTACGTGGCCCACGTCGCAGGCAAGATGACTGTCAGGGATATCCGCATGACCAGCACCGCTACTCTCAGCGAAAACGACGACACCCAAACACCACCCACCAACTCGCCAACCCGCGTTGCAACCGCCAGCTTCATTGGCACCGCCATCGAGTTCTACGACTTTTACGTCTACGCCACGGCTGCGGCACTGGTGATCGGCCCGGTTTTCTTTCCACAGACCTCCGGCACCGCCCAGATGCTGTCGTCATTTCTGACCTTCGGCATCGCCTTTCTCGCACGGCCGCTAGGGTCGGCACTGTTCGGCCATTTCGGTGACCGTATCGGACGCAAATCAACGCTGGTGGCTTCATTGCTGCTGATGGGTGTCTGCACCACCCTGATTGGCGTGCTGCCCGGCTATGCAACCATCGGAGCCTGGGCACCGATCATTCTCTGCCTGCTGCGTTTCGGCCAGGGGCTGGGGCTTGGCGGTGAATGGGGAGGCGCTGCGCTACTGGCAACGGAAAATGCCCCCAAGGGCAAACGAGCCTGGTTCGGCATGTTCCCGCAACTGGGGCCATCCATTGGTTTTCTGGCAGCCAACGGCCTGTTTCTGGCACTGGCGCTGACACTCAGCGACGAGCAATTTCGCTCGTGGGGCTGGAGGATTCCATTTCTGCTCAGCGCCGCTCTGGTCATGGTCGGGCTGTATGTGCGTCTGAAACTGGAAGAGACACCGGTCTTCGCCAAAGCCATTGCACGCCATGAGCGGGTCAAGATGCCGATCGTGGAAACCTTCAGCCAGCACTGGAAACCGATGCTGCTGGGTGCCGCCTCAATGGTCGTGTGCTACGCGCTGTTCTATATCTCGACGGTCTTTTCCCTGAGCTACGGGGTTTCCACACTGGGCTATAGCCGGGAAACCTTCCTGGGCCTGCTGTGCTTCGCGGTGCTGTTCATGGCCGCGGCCACACCTTTGTCGGCCTGGGCAAGCGACCGCTTTGGGCGCAAGCCGGTGCTGATTGTCGGCGGTGTACTGGCGATTCTCTCGGGCTTTCTCATGGAGCCGCTGCTCACCCACGGCACGACCTGGGGTGTTGCGCTGTTCCTGTGTATCGAGCTGTTCCTGATGGGCGTGACCTTCGCCCCCATGGGCGCACTGTTGCCGGAACTGTTCCCGACACAGGTGCGTTACACCGGCGCATCGGCAGCCTACAACCTGGGCGGAATCGTCGGCGCATCCGTCGCCCCGTTCTTTGCACAGAAGCTGGTGGCAATGGGCGGCTTGAGCTGGGTTGGCGGGTATGTGTCGGCAGCAGCGCTGATCAGCCTGCTGGCTGTGCTGTGCCTGAAAGAGACGAGAGACAGAGAACTCTGAAGATCGCCGGTAGGAGCGAATTCATTCGCGAAAAATGGCTTCGCGAATGAATTCGCTCCTACGCGGGGCTACTTACAAAATGACGTTGACCGCCGCCGAAGCACGGGTCGCCTTGGCGCGAGCGGCTTCGATGGACTCGTCACGCGCCAGGGCTACGCCCATGCGGCGCTGACCGTTGACTTCTGGCTTGCCGAACAGACGCAATGCAGTATCCGGCTCGGCCAGTGCTGCACCCAGGTTGGCGAAAGCGGTTTGTGTGGATTGACCCTCGACCAGAATCACCGCCGAAGCCGATGGCCCGAACTGGCGGATCAACGGTACAGGCAGGCCCAGAATGGCACGGGCATGCAGGGCAAACTGGGACAGGTCCTGGGAAATCAGGGTCACCAGACCGGTGTCATGCGGACGCGGCGACACTTCGCTGAACCACACCTGATCGCCCTTGATGAACAACTCGACACCAAAGATGCCACGACCGCCCAACGCCTCGGTCACCGCCTTGGCAACGCGCTCGGACTCAGCCAGCGCAACCGGGCTCATGGCCTGTGGCTGCCAGGACTCCTGATAGTCGCCTTTCTCCTGACGATGACCAACCGGCGCACAGAAAGTAGTACCGCCGACATGACGCACAGTCAGCAGCGTGATTTCGTAATCGAAATCGATAAAGCCTTCGACGATCACACGGCCCTTGCCTGCACGACCGCCTTCCTGCGCGTAATCCCAGGCCTTCTGGATATCATCGGCGCTCTTGAGCAGGCTTTGGCCCTTGCCCGACGAACTCATGACCGGCTTGACCACGCAAGGGAAGCCCAGGTCCAGGACCGCTTTGCTGTAGTCCTCGAAGGTATCGGCAAAGTGGTACGGCGACGTCGGCAGCTTGAGTTCTTCGGCAGCCAGACGACGAATGCCTTCACGGTTCATGGTCAGTTGCGCAGCACGGGCTGTTGGAATGACGGTGAAACCTTCGGATTCAAGCTCGACCAGGGTAGCGGTCGCGATGGCTTCGATTTCCGGAACGATGAAATGCGGCTTCTCGGCCTCGACCACCGCACGCAGAGCAGCACCGTCGAGCATGTTGATCACATGGCTGCGATGGGCGACCTGCATGGCAGGCGCATCGGCATAACGGTCAACGGCGATCACTTCGACGCCCAGGCGTTGCAGCTCGATCACTACTTCCTTGCCCAGCTCGCCACTGCCGCAAAACAATACGCGAGTCGCGGTAGGCGACAGTGGAGTTCCGATTTGAGTCATCTCAGGTCCTCGTGAAGCAGATATCGATGGCAGCCCGCCGTATGCGAGCGACCGCTAAGGAGAAAGGCGCGCAATTTACCACGAAGCCCTGCAAATAGGGGCTCAACCCGGACAAGCGTTCTTGCGGATACGCCAGGCCATGATTAGCCAGACGGCCGTCACGCCCGCAAATTTGGAGCCAAGAGCTGTCAGTATCACCGGCGCCGTCAAGGCATCGATCAGGCCGAAAAAGATAAAGGTGTCCAGCGGGATGCTCAGTGCAGAGCTGATCCACAGCCGGTCATGCAACGGGCGTTTGGTAATGCTGAACACCAGCCAGTCGATGCATTCGGAAACCGCAAACGCCGTGGCGCTGGCCAGTGCAATGGCAGGCTCGCTGGTGACGTAAGACAACAGCAGCGCCACCAGCATGGCGAGGATCGCGCCATGGCCGAAACGGGTCTGCACCATATCGCGCAGGACAAACACCAGCCCGCCCCAGGCCGACCAGATGATGTCCAGATGCGGGGCGGTGGAAAAAGCGAAATTGATCAGCACGACACTGCTGATGTAGGCGATCAGGAAAAGCATGGAAAAAGATGTCTTGGGAAAAACGGGTGGCAATGGTAGCAGAATGAGGGAGGCGGCTTGTCGGCAACAGAACCGGCACATTCATTACCGAGAAACAGACCAGACCACCCCACTCGCCTTGGCCCGCTCATGACACAACCCCAGCACCGCCCGCCGCTCGTCATTGCTCATGCGGCTCCAGCCGGTGATCTCGGCGACCGTTCGCTGACAGCCGGTGCAGATATCGTCTTCGTCCAGCGCACAGATGCTCACGCAGGGCGAGCGGACGGGTTTTTCTGTAATCGGTTCAGTGCTCATCAGTCTTCCTGCACGGCCAGGTCGCGGGCGTAACGCTGGGCGTTGTGAACGTAATGCGCGGCGCTGGCTTCGAGCATCTTCTTCTGGACATCGGTGAGTTCACGCACCACCTTGCCCGGCGAGCCCATCACAAGGGAACCATCGGGGATGACCTTGCCTTCGCCGATCAGCGAGTTGGCGCCAATGATGCAGTATTTGCCGATCTTTGCGCCGTTGAGAATCACGGAGTTGATGCCGATGAGGCTGTAATCGTCGACGCTGCAACCGTGCAGCATGACGTTATGACCAATGGTGACGCCTTTGCCGATGTTCAGCGGCGAGCCCATATCGGTATGCATCACCGTGCCATCCTGCACGTTGCTGTTTTCGCCGATATGGATCAGTTCGTTATCGCCCCGCAGCACGGCATTGAACCAGACACTCGCCCCGGCCTCCAGCTTGACCTTGCCGATCAGGACCGCATTGGGCGCGACCCAGCTTTGTGGATCGGTCTGGACACGGGAGTCTCCCAGGCGATATTTCATGGTTTTTCCTCAGGCTGATGACCGCACTCACAGGCGCGGTTCGTTATAAATGATCACTCAGGTGGTGGACCGCTCGGGCGGATGATGCAGGCTGATCTTCGTGTCATACAGCACATTGACCAGTTCGACGATCATGATCGCCGTCAGCCCCCAGATCTTGTATCCGCCATAACGATAGCTCGGCACGTACCAACTGCGACCGTCATAATCGATCCGGTGGGTATGTTCGCGAGCGTCCTGGCGGAAGAATTCCAGCGGCACGCTGAAGACCGCAGCGATTTCAGCATCATTGGGGCGGTATTCGACAAAGTCGGGAATCACGCCGACATAAGGCGTGACCTTGATGCCATGCTTGGAAATCAGCGGGCTCAGAGGGCCGACGATCTCGACGAGGCCGGGCGGCAGGCCGATTTCCTCTTCGGCCTCGCGCAGGGCCGTGAATATCAGATCGGGATCATCCGGATCGCGTCGTCCACCCGGAAAAGCCACTTCCCCGCCGTGGGTGGAAAGCCCGCTGGCGCGCAAGGTCAGGATCAATTCGGGTTCATCACTGCGCGTGACCGGCAGCAATACCGCCGCCTCGGGAAACCGTCGGTCCGACTCAAGAATATCTGGCGTGTGACTGCTTACACGGAGAAGTAGCTCATCCAGCATGGGAAATCTCGATCTGTTGCACTCTTGGCATCATGCACCAAAGCGGCGAACTGCCCAACCCCTTGCAGGACGGTCATACAATCGCGAAACTTGCAGGTCCGCCCTGCAGCAAGCCAGGATAGCGTCTGCTTTAACGGATCGAACGAAACCATGAAATTCTGCAGCCAGTGCGGTAACCCGGTCATCCTGCGCATTCCAGAGGGCGATAGCCGCCTGCGCCATGTATGCGAGCATTGCCATACCATTCATTATCAGAACCCGAATATTGTGGCGGGCTGCCTGGTTACGCAGGGCGAAAAAGTCTTGCTGTGCCGCCGCGCCATCGAGCCGCGCCTGGGTTTCTGGACCTTGCCGGCCGGTTTCATGGAGAACGGTGAAACCATCGAACAGGCGGCGCGCCGTGAAACCATCGAGGAAGCCTGCGCCACGCTGACCGACCTGCATCTGTATGCGCTGATCGACGTACCGCATATCAATCAGGTGCATGTGTTCTACCGCGCCGAACTCGCCACTCCAGAATTCGCCGCCGGGGTCGAAAGCCTTGAGGTGCAATTATTCGACGAAGCCGATATTCCATGGCATGACCTGGCTTTCATGACAGTCAGGCGTACCCTAGAATACTTCTTCGCGGACAGACGCCAGCAGGTTTACCCAGTGCATACCAGCGCCCTGCCAGCCTCGCGCCCGATACAGGACACCTAATCAATCCGGCACTCAGGTGCTTTCAGGGATACCGCAATGCGTTGGCTGTTCGCTCTCTTCTGCATGTCTTTCGTTCCGCTGTCGCAGGCGGCCTTTACCCAGACCATCGTGCCCAAGGGCAGCGAACAGAAAATCATCGACCATAAGGTCATCAACACCCAAAGCCTGGCTGACAAGAAAATCGACAAGGTGCTGGTGCTGAAATCCGCACGCCAGTTGCAACTGATCAGCGGCGGCGAAGCGCTCAAGACTTACCGCATTTCCCTGGGCAGAAACCCCAAGGGCACAAAGTTGCAGGAAGGCGACCAGCGCACACCGGAAGGTTTCTACTGGCTTGACTGGCGCAAGCCCAGCAACAACTACAACCTGTCGATACACATTTCCTACCCGAACATCTCAGATTCAGCACGCGCACGCCGTGAAGGCGTCAAGCCTGGCAGCATGATCATGCTGCACGGCACGCCCGTGGACGAAGAATATCCGGAGTGGTATTTCCATACCCTGGACTGGACCAATGGCTGCATCGCGCTGAAGAACAACGATATGCGTGAGGTCTGGGATCTGGTGAAGGACGGCACGATGATCGAGATTCGGCCGTAATCGCATGTTCGCGAATGAATTCGCTCCTACAGTGGGAGCGAATTCATTCGCGAAAAGCACGATGTAACTCTAGAACGCTTCCAGCCGCCACACTTCATAAGCTGGCGTTTCGTACGGATGGCTCTGCTTGAGAGCCATCACTGCCTGATGAATAGACTCATCGGCCACGACCATCTCGACTTTCCATTCCTCGACCGTCTCGACCACGCCACCCTGACCGATAAATGGCTGACTGCCATCCAGCGGTCGGAACTGGCCCTGGCCGAGCACTTGCCATGAACAATGATCGTAAGCGCCGATTCGCCCTGCACCAGCGGCGAATACGGCGTTCTTGACCTGCTCTACATGGCTTGCAGGCACGAAGAAGGCAAGCTTGTACATCGGGGTTTAGTTAACCCAGACGCGAGCATTGCGGAACATGCGCATCCAGGCGCCATCTTCGTTCCACTCTTCCGGACGCCAGGAGTTCTGCACGGCACGGAATACACGCTCAGGGTGCGGCATCATGATGGTGACGCGACCGTCGCGAGTGGTCATGCCGCCAATACCGCGCGGCGAGCCGTTCGGGTTGGCCGGGTAGGTTTCAGTGACCTTGCCGTGGTTGTCCACATAACGCAGCGCAACGGTGCCGGAAATATCGGCTTCGAGCAGGGCGTCGTCATGGGCGAACTCGGCATGACCTTCACCGTGAGCGATGGCGATCGGCATACGCGAACCGGCCATGCCCTGCAGGAAGATCGATGGCGATTCCTGGATCTGGACCATGGCAACACGGGCCTCGAACTGCTCGGAACGGTTACGCACGAAGTGCGGCCAGAACTCGCTGCCCGGAATCAGCTCATGCAGGTTGGACAGCATCTGGCAACCGTTGCACACACCGAGGGTGAAGCTGTCGGTACGCTCGAAGAAGCCCTGGAACGCATCGCGGGCACGGCTGTTGAACAAGGCCGATTTGGCCCAGCCTTCACCGGCACCCAGTACGTCGCCGTAAGAGAAGCCGCCGCACGCAACCATGCCTTTGAAGTCGTTCAGGTCGACACGACCGGCCAGGATGTCGCTCATGTGTACGTCGATGGCATTGAAGCCGGCGCGATCGAACGCAGCCGCCATCTCGACCTGACCGTTGACACCCTGCTCACGCAGAACCGCAACCTGAGGACGAACGCCTTTCTTGATGTACGGCGCAGCGATGTCATCGTTGACGTCGAAGCCCAGCTTGACGGTCAGGCCAGGGTTATCTTCTTCCAGCAGTGCATCGAATTCCTGATCGGCGCATTCGGCGTTGTCGCGCAGACGCTGGATCTGGTAGCTGGTTTCGGACCACTGACGTTGCAGCAGACGGCGCTGGCCGGTGAATACCGACTCGCCCGCGAAGCTGATGACCACTTCGTCGTTGTTCACCGGCTTGCCGATGACCGATACGCAGTCTTCCAGACCGGCAGCGCTGAACTGAGCCAGCACCAGTGGAGTTGCATCCTGACGAACCTGGATGACAGCACCCAACTCTTCGTTGAACAGGATCGCAGCCAGCTCGGCCGAGGTTTCAGCCAGGCTGTCGAGGTACAGGTTCAAGCCGCAATGACCGGCGAACGCCATTTCCAGCACGGTGGTCAGCAGGCCACCATCGGAACGGTCGTGGTAAGCCAGCAGGTGGCCATCAGCATTCAGGCCCTGGATAACGGCGAAGAAAGCCTTGAGGTCTTCAGCGTCATCAACGTCCGGCGCAGAGCTGCCGAGCTTGCCGTAAACCTGGGCAAGAATCGAAGCGCCCATACGGTTCTGGCCACGACCCAGGTCGATCAGGATCAGGTCGGTTTCGCCCTTGTCCATACGCAGCTCTGGAGTCAGGGTCTTGCGGATATCGGTAACAGGCGCGAAGCCGGTCACGATCAGCGACAGCGGCGAGGTCACGCTCTTCTCGGTGCCCTCATCGCTCCAGCGGGTTTTCATGGACATGGAGTCCTTGCCCACCGGAATGGTCAGGCCCAGCTCAGGGCACAGTTCCATGCCCACGGCCTTGACGGTGTCGTACAGACGCGCATCTTCACCCGGATGGCCAGCAGCCGACATCCAGTTGGCCGACAGTTTGATGTCGGACAGCTTTTCAATACGCGAAGCGGCGATGTTGGTGAGGGTTTCACCAATGGCCATGCGACCGGAAGCCGGGGCGTCCAGCAATGCCAGCGGAGTGCGCTCGCCCATTGCCATGGCTTCGCCGGTGTTGACGTCAAAGCTGGTGGCCGTCACGGCGCAGTCAGCCACTGGCACTTGCCATGGGCCGACCATCTGATCGCGAGCCACCAGACCAGTGATGCTGCGGTCGCCGATGGTGATCAGGAAGTTCTTGCTGGCTACTGCCGGGTGACGCAGAACACGCTCCACGCTCTCGTCGATGCTCAGCGTGCTCGGATCGAAGTCGTCGCCCAGTTCAGCTTCGCGCTCGACCGAACGGTGCATGCGCGGGGCTTTGCCCAGCAGCACTTCCAGCGGCATGTCCACAGGATTGTTGCCGAAGTGGCTGTCGGTAACGGTCAGTTGAGGCTCGGCAGTGGCTTCACCCACGACGGCGAACGGGCAACGCTCGCGCTCACAGATCGCCTTGAAACGCTCGAAATCTTCGGCAGAAACGGCCAGGACGTAACGTTCCTGGGACTCGTTGCTCCAGATTTCCAGCGGGGCCATGCCCGGCTCGTCATTAGGGACATTACGCAGCTCGAAACGACCGCCACGGCCGCCATCGTTGACCAGCTCAGGGAAGGCGTTGGACAGACCACCGGCACCCACGTCATGGATGAAGCTGATCGGGTTCTTGTCACCCAGTTGCCAGCAACGGTCGATGACTTCCTGGCAACGACGCTCCATTTCAGGGTTTTCACGCTGAACGGAAGCGAAATCCAGATCGGCGGAACTGGTGCCGGTCGCCATGGAGGAAGCAGCACCGCCACCCAGACCGATCAGCATGGCCGGGCCACCCAGCACGATCAGCTTGGCGCCGACAGTGATCTCGCCCTTCTGGACGTGATCTTCGCGGATGTTACCCATACCGCCAGCCAGCATGATCGGCTTGTGGTAACCACGAACTTCATCGCCGTGCGGCGTGCTGATCGACTGCTCGAAGGTACGGAAATAACCGGTCAGGGCCGGACGACCGAATTCATTGTTGAACGCCGCGCCACCCAGCGGGCCTTCGATCATGATGTCCAGCGCGGTCACGATGCGCTCGGGCTTGCCGTAAGGCACTTCCCATGGCTGCACGAAACCGGGGATCTGCAGGTTGGAAACGGTGAAACCGGTCAGGCCGGCCTTTGGCTTGGCACCACGACCGGTTGCGCCTTCGTCGCGAATCTCGCCGCCGGAACCGGTCGATGCACCAGGGAACGGAGCAATCGCGGTCGGGTGGTTGTGAGTCTCGACCTTCATCAGGATATGCACAGGCTCCTGCACCGCACCGTACTGGCGGGTTTCAGGGTCCGGGAAGAAACGACCGGCAACATTGCCGACGATCACCGAGGCGTTGTCCTTATAAGCAGACAGAACGCCTTCGCTGTGCATCTGGTAGGTGTTCTTGATCATGCCGAACAGGCTTTTTTCCTGGCTTTCGCCGTCGATATCCCAACTGGCGTTGAAGATCTTGTGACGGCAATGCTCGGAGTTGGCCTGGGCGAACATCATCAGTTCGATGTCGTGAGGGTTGCGCCCCAGCCCGTTGAAGCTGGTGACCAGATAATCGATTTCGTCTTCAGCCAGGGCCAGGCCCAGCTCGACGTTGGCTTTTTCCAGCGCAGCGCGACCGCCACCGAGGATATCCACGGCAGTCAGCGGCTTGGGTTCGGCATGGCTGAACAGGCTGGCGGCCTGCTCGTGATTGTCCAGAACCAGCTGGGTCATGCGGTCGTGCAGGCTGTCGGCGATGGCCTGAGCCTCGGCATCGCTGAACTGGCCTTCTACATAGAAGGCAATACCGCGTTCCAGACGCTGGATTTTGGTCAGACCACAGTTACGGGCAATATCGCTGGCCTTGCTCGACCAGGGCGAAATAGTGCCGAAACGTGGCAACACCAGGAACAGACGACCGTTCGGCTCTTGAACCGGCACACTCGGGCCGTATTTCAGGAGGCGATCGAGAACCTGCTGTTCTTCGCTGGACAGAACGCCAGTGACTTCAGCGAAGTGAGCGAATTCAGCGTACAAGCCACTGACAGCTGAAACTTTTTGTTTCAGTTGTTCTAGTAATTTGCTGTGGCGGAAGGCAGAAAGGGCAGGAGCACCGCGCAGGATCAACATCTTCGGGACAGCCTCGGGAAGGGGGTGTGCTTTGAGGCCACGCATTCTAGCCTAAACCGACCCTTTGAGCACCCAAAACGGCGACAAGGAATGCGCCCGAATGTCGCTTCTTTGCAGAAAACACCTCCTTTTTTGCCAAAAAGCCCTCTCCTATCAGACGCAAGCCTTGCTGTCGAGATATGGCGGCACCGGTGCTTTGCGTATACTGCACCGATGTTCTCCCTAGCAGATTTCCGCCCTCGTTGCGCCAAATGGCTCGTCGCAACCGGACTCTTCCTGATGCTCAGCGCCTGTGTGGATAAACCCAGCACACTGGAGCGAGTCAAGGAGGATGGCGTCCTGCGCGTTGTAACCCGTAACAGCCCCGCCACTTATTTCCAGGATCGCAACGGTGAAACCGGCTTCGAATACGAGCTGGTCAAGCGTTTTGCCGACGATCTGGGGGTCGAACTCAAGATCGAAACGGCTGACAACCTCGACGATATTTTCGAGCAGATCAACAAGCCTGGCGGCCCGGTACTGGCGGCAGCCGGCCTGATCGATACTCAGGAGCGCAAGCAGCAGGCCCGCTTCTCTCATCCTTATCTTGAGGTCACGCCGCAGGTTGTCTACCGCAACGGCCAGTCACGTCCCACCGACGCAGGCGATCTGGCAGGCAAACGCATCATGGTCCTCAAGGGCAGCAGCCATGCTGAACAACTGGCCGCCCTCAAGGCACAGAACCCCGGCCTGGAATATGAAGAGTCGGACGCCGTGGAAGTGGTCGACCTGCTGCGCATGGTCGATGAGGGCCAGATCGACCTGACCCTGGTCGATTCCAACGAGCTGGCCATGAACCAGGTCTACTTCCCCAACGTGCGCGTGGCCTTTGATCTCGGCGAAGCCCGTGAACAGCGCTGGGCCGTGGCTCCGGGCGAAGACAACAGCCTGCTGAACGAAATCAACGCCTACCTGGACAAGGTTGAAAAGAACGGCACCCTGCAACGACTGAAAGACCGCTATTACGGTCACGTCGATGTATTGGGCTATGTCGGCGCCTATACCTTCGCCCAGCACCTGCAGGAACGCCTGCCCAAATACGAGAAACACTTCCAGGCCTCGGCCAAGAAAGAGCAGGTCGACTGGAGGCTGCTGGCGGCCATCGGTTATCAGGAGTCATTGTGGCAACCCACTGTGACCTCCAAGACCGGGGTTCGCGGCCTGATGATGCTGACTCAGAACACCGCACAAGCCATGGGCGTTACCAACCGGCTCGACGCGAAACAAAGCATTCAGGGCGGAGCCAAGTACTTCGCCTATGTAAAGGATCAACTGGACGAGAAGATACAAGAGCCGGATCGCACATGGCTGGCGCTCGCGTCCTACAACATTGGCGGCGGTCATCTGGAAGATGCGCGCAAACTGGCCGAAAACGAGGGGCTGGACCCCAACAAGTGGCTGGACGTCAAAAAGATGCTGCCTCGTCTTTCTCAGAAGAAGTGGTACAGCAAGACCCGCTATGGCTATGCCCGAGGCGGCGAGCCAGTGCATTTCGTCGCCAACATTCGCCGCTACTACGACATTCTGACCTGGGTCACACAGCCACAACTCGAAGGCAATCAGGTAGCCGAAGGCAATCTGCATGTCCCCGCCGTAGACAAGACCAAACCCACGCAGGCTACACAGCCGGATGAGCAGAAGCAGAACCCCGCACTCTGATCGGCGCTAACCCTTGCTGGCCGCCCGACGCATCCTGAAAAACTCGCTCAACATCGCCCCGCACTCCTCCCCCAGGACACCGCCCTCGAACAACACGCGATGGTTGAGAAACCCTTGAGTGAAAAACTGCCCCTGGCTTTGCACAATACCTGCCTTGGGTTCCAGCGCACCGTAAACAACGCGGGCCACACGGGAATGAACGATCAGGCCCGCGCACATGCTGCAAGGCTCCAGCGTCACGTACAGCGTGCTGCCGGGCAGGCGATAGTTGCTGACCGCTTTGGCCGCATCGCGAATGGCGACCATCTCGGCATGGGCACTAGGGTCGCTGCCGCTGATCGGGCAGTTGTAGCCGCGACCAATGATCTGACCATCCAGCACCAGCACCGCGCCAACGGGCACCTCGCCCAATAGCGCGCCCTCGGCGGCCAACGCCAGCGCCTCGCGCATGAAGTCCTGATCGCGACTGCGATCAATGATTTGCGGTTGCCGCATCAAGAAACCTCTATCGCTGCCATAAGGCCGGTTTCCATGTGATCGATCACATGGCAGTGGAACATCCACACGCCAGGATTATCCGCGACCAACGCCACCCGCGCCCGCTCATTTCGGCCCAGCAGAAAGGTATCGGTGAAATAAGGAATGATTTTGCGCCGATTGGACGCGATCACCTTGAAACTCATGCCATGCAGATGGATCGGGTGCTGGTACTGAGTCATGTTCTTCAGCTCGAAGATGTAACTCTTGCCCAACACCAGCTTGGCAATAGGCCGGTCTGCACAGGTCTTGTCGGTGATGTCCCAGGCCTCGCCATTGATCTGCCAGAGGCTTGGCGGCTTGCCATTGTCGGTGTTGACCGACATGGAGCCGACCCACTCGAAGTTGAAGTTGATCTTCTCGGCATTTTCCAGATCCGGCTCGGCAATCGGATTGGCAGGCAACTCTGGCGGCCATTGGCCCGGCGCGTCGTTATTGGCGACCGAACGGAAAGTCCCCAACCGCACCGGCCCGTTGCGCAAGGCGATTTCCTCGCCCGCAGGCGGTGCCTTGATTGCCAGACAGATGCGCATCCCCGGCCCTAGCCAGTAATCCTCGCCGAAAGGACGCGGCGTCACCGGGTTGCCATCCAGCGCATAGATCTGCGCCTCAGCGTCCGGCAGGTTGAGACGATAGGTCACCGTGTTGTCGAGGTTAAGCAGGCGAACCCGGGTAATCTGCCCGGCAGGCAGATCGATAACCGCCTGGGGAATGCCGTTCAAGGTCGAAAGCCGTCCCGCCGTGCCTTCACGGGCGGCTTCGCGCAAGACACTGAACTCTGTGAAAGCCCCCTCTTCGTCCACATGCCAGCTCTTCAGGCTGACCGTGCGCTCATGCAGGAAGCCCGTGGGCTCGCGCTCTTCGATAATCAGCGGCCCCACCAGACCGCGGCCCAGCTCTTCGCTGCTGCTGACATGCGGGTGATACCAGTAACTGCCTGCATCCGGCACACGGAACTTGTAATCGAAATACTCGCCCGGCTTGACCGGCAACTGCGAAACATAAGGCACGCCGTCCATTTCCAGCGGCAACCGGATGCCATGCCAGTGAATGGTGGTTTCCACAGGCAACTGGTTAATAAAGCGCAAGCGCAGCCAATCGCCCTGACGTACCCGCAACTCGGTGCCCGGCGCAGAACCACCGAACGCCCAGGCTGGCGTCTTGTGCCCTGCGACCAGTTCGACATCCAGCGGCGCGGCAATCAGCTCGAAATCATGCCCCTCTCCCGGCCCACGCCGTCCCAGCCAGTAACGCGAAGCACCACCTGCGCCCAAACCAACCACGGCAAGACCGGCAAGACCTCCGAGAATTTGTCGACGGGTAAAGGACATAGGGGAAAAAACCTCAAGAACGACTGCGGGATGCACCTGAGAGTGGGTGCGAGGGGCGAATACGATACACCTGCGTTTAGGGAAAGATAAGGGCATCAATACCGCACTAACTATCTAGCGCTCACGTTCTCACGATTCACGACACGCTTGGAGGATTCCATACACGAGATAAAACCTGTGAACCAGAACAACACCCCCGCATCCGCCCCGCCCTTTTCCCAGGACCGGATGACGCTGAAAAGCATCGCCCGACGCCTTGCAGAAAGCTGCCCCGACATGCGCCAGCAGGCCCTGGAAACCGCCAGGAATATCCTGCGCAAACACACCGGCCTGACGATTTCTCCAGACACCGTCTACTGGCACCGCTTCACCACGGCGGTGAGCAGCCATGTCACCTTCAGTGGCTGGCAGCATTATGGTTCGCCAATCGAGTCAATGACCCTGCCGCAACTGATCCTGCATCGCTTCAACGCAGAGGATCAGGACTATGCAGACGAACTGCAAACGATGAGTGGCTTTTACACAGCCGGCCCGCAGGCCGATGTCTACGATGAGCACACTGAAATAAAAATGCTTGTTTCAGATGTCATGAGCGATTTGTGGGCTATCGATTTCAGTACGCAATACAAGGCAAAACTTGCCAGCTTCTGGCAGAACTGCGCCGAGGACTTCCGTACCCTCAGCAAAGCCAACTTCCTGTCCAAGGTCCTGGAAGATCGGCACAACGGTCATTTATCCGCCCAGGACACCCAGTCGATCATTCAGGCTGTCGCGAACAATATTCACACACCGATCCAGTTGTCGATGCTGACCGCTACAACCAGCGCGCCTGCCGGGGTACGTGTCACGGCCTTTGACCTCGGCGGTCATGAAGCCAGCGATATCCTGCGCATCGTGACGCCCAAGGGCCGACAAATTATCTATATCCCCGGGGAAATCACCCCCATTCATGTTTTCGATACACCGGAGCACTTGAAAACCTGGCTCGTCAGCGAAACAACGAAAGTCGGTGACCGGGCGCGATTGCTCTCGCATTTCCCGCTTTCAATGCGCAACGAAATCAGCAACGACGTCGGCCTCAACCATCTGATGGATCTGCTGCCCACTGCCAGCACCTCATTGATCAATCAAAATGACCGCGACCTGGGCATGGATGCATTCACCTGGCTTCGGGACAGCGCACGCACCCGCATGAACGCCGATGCCAATCTGTCCATGCGCTCCAATTCTGACCTGCGAAAGCAGATGTGGATCGGTTATCTCAATGCGTTCTCCCATGTCATCGGCCCACTGGCGGCTATTGACTGGCCTGTTGCGCTGGCCGTGGTGGGTGCCGGGCTGGCGGACATGGGGCTGAACATCGATCAGGCGGTCAACGGCCACACCACTGCCGAGCGCAAGGCAGGTGTCATCGGGGCCATCACCAGCGGAGTGGACGTGCTGTTCAACAGCCTGTTCCTGATCGGCGGTTTTCCGGAAGCAGAACACCCGGTTATCGCTCACGAAGCAACATTGCCTGTTGCAACCGAGGTCGAGCCAGGCATTGCCCCTGCAATCACAGAGGCTTCAGCAGTGATACCGGCCAAGGCGCCGGAGCTGCCTGAAGACTTCAAGAGCACGGTCTCGCTTGTCGGCTCTCCCGTGGCGCAAAGTGGCCGCATGCAGGGTATCTATCAACTGACTGACGGCAGTACCTACGTTTCGATCAAGGGCGAGACTTACCGCGTTCGCTTCATTAACGAGATGAACGGCTGGGCCATTATCGACCCGAACAATCCTTTCTCGTTCTACCGCAATGTCCCGATACGCATCAATGCGGCCGGCCAGTGGGAAACGCTCAAGACCAATGGCCTTAGAGGCGGAGGCCCCGTGGTATCAAGCCTGAGGTCATCGCGAGTCAATTACCCAATCAGGGCCAGCGCCTACGACGTCCCCGAAAACATGAAGCAGGATCTCGCCGTTGCAGCCAATGGTGGAGACCGCAAGGTCTTGCAGGGGGATTGGGCCAGGCTTCATTCATGGACAGACCCCTATATTGATTTCAGGGCACTGAGAGAGCGATTGCGTACGGATGCCTTCCAGTTCTTCAGTCAGACAAAGTTGCCGCAAAGGCCTGAGATGCCACGGCTTGAAGCCACCGACACCTGTAAATCCACACTGCAGAAAATCCTGGCCAATGCTCCTGGCCTGGTTATCGGGGAAAGCCACGCCGAATTAGGCAGCAAGAAATTCCTGATCGATAACATGCGCCTGTTGAAAAAACTTAATGTCAGAACGCTGTATATGGAACATCTGCTCAACGACTTCCATTTGCAGGACCTGAAAACGTTTGCCGAATCGGGGAACATGCCGGGCAATCTGAAAACCTACCTGCGAAACCTGGACACAGGTCATCACACAGACCCCATGGGGCAGTACACCTTTCTCGAACTGGTGAATGCCGCCAATGAAAACCACATCCGTATCCAGCCCCTCGACTGCATGGCCAGTTATCGAATTGTCGGCATGAACGACTCCGATGGGCTGCTGCGTATCAAAATGATGAACTACTTCGCTCACACCACCATCCAGGCCGATGCACCGAACCTAGGCCCTAAAGGCAAATGGCTGGCGCTGGTCGGCAATGCACACGCCAATACCTATGAAGGGGTGCCCGGCATCAGCGAACTGGAAGGGGTCATAGGCATAAGAGCCGAGGACGTCAGCCTGGGCCAGCCCGAAGGCTTTTCGATTGACCCGGGCCAGGTCATGAATGGCGAGATCGGCAGGCTGCCCACTTTCGTCAAAAGCGACTTCAGAATGCAGATGGCAATCAACAAGGTGTATCCACAACCAACGATAGAAAATCGCCTGATCATTCCGGGAATGTTTGTCATCAATAGAAATACAGGCAGCCCGCTATTGATCCACCGCGCCTCGGATGGCGCTATCGTGCGAACGGCCATCAAGACCAGCCGCGGCAAGTTCTTTATCGAACGCCCTAGATGGCAGGCCATCAGCGGCCGCCCTTTTGACAATCTGGGCCAACTGGTCGATGCGCTGAAATTGATGGGAATGAAGGATGTCAGCTAGAAGGTGCCGAGGTAAATGAACAAGAGGCGGATAGAACTCAGCGGTTGTATCCGCCCTTTTTAGGGGCGCCATGGCTCGACTTTGATCGCCATCCATCATCTCTGCCGGCTGAAAATGCACTTTGATACCAAGCCTCAACACAAACGATTCTCGTTTGTGATATTTTCCCGCGCTCGCTTGCATGTCAGCCAAGGTGGCTTTATGTCCGGTTCAGATCTCAAGGCGCTGTATCTCGCCCATCGCGCAGAAATCCAGGAATACCTGGATCGCCGCTTGCGTTGCAAAGAGACCGCTGCCGACCTGACGCAGGACACGTTCATTCGCCTCTCCGAGCAGATGGGTCGTACACGGATAGAAAACTTCCGCGCCTATCTGTTTTCCAGCGCCAGAAACCTGTTTATCGATCACACCAGACGCCAGGAACATCGTAAAAGCGAGCCGCTGGAAAGCCAGGAAATGAGCAGCGTCGGGCAAAGAACGCCAACCCTTGAACAGGCAGCCATCGCCAACCAGCAACTGGCAACCTTGAACGAGGTGATTCAACGCATGCCTGCGCCTTGTCGCGAGGTTTTCCTGATGGTACGGGTCGAAGGCATGACCTATGCCGAGATTGGCGAACGCCTCGGCATTTCTCCGAAAACGGCCTATAGCCGTATGGTCAAGGCACTGGACTTACTGAAGCTTGGCATGTCCAAGTGAGCCTGTATCTGTCGTAACAGCCAACGCATGTGAACAGGCTGGATTACAATCACCCGCCAGTACTCTTTCCAGTTGAATTGATTATCCAATGAATCCCGAACCGCCCTTGCTCGATCAATCCGCACGTCAGCCTGATGATATAAGCCATCAGGCCAGCGTCTGGTTTGCGTTGATGAATGGCGGATCGCCAACTCAGGCCGAGCGCGAGGAACTGGCAAGGTGGATAGAGACCTCTGCTCAGCATGCTCAGGCCTATGCCGAGCTGGAAAGTCTATGGGCCGCATCGGCACTCTTGCTGAAACCTGAACCGCCCGTGGCGCGCACTCAACTGTCCCGGCGTCGCTTCGTCGGTCTTGGGGTCGCCGCCAGCGCTGTGGCCGTCACGGCGGGTGCGACCTCCTTCTGGCTCAAGGGAACAGGCTCACCCTTTGCAGATGTGCGTACCGCCGTGGGCGAGCGTCGTCAGGTGAACTTGCCAGATGGCTCGACCGTGGACCTTGCCGCAGATACAGCCCTGAATCTGGACTTTTCATCCTCCAGACGCTCAGTGGAACTGCTGCAGGGCGAAGCGTTTTTCAGCGTGGTGCCTGCTGCCATTGAGTTTCGGATCAATACGGAAGCTGGCCAGGTGCTCGCTCGTGAAGGCGAATTCTGCCTGGCATGCGACAAGGCAAGCGCCCGGCTGGCAGTCACTCGAAAGAACGTACGGGTCGTCACGGCCACTCAACAGACAGACCTGGAAGAAGGCTTTTCCGTACGCTTCAGCCCCAACCAGACCGGTACGATTCAACACGCCGAGCTGGAGCAAATACTGGCCTGGCGCGATGGCCGCCTGGCATTCTTCGACACCCCGCTGCTCACCGTTGTCGATGAATTGCAGCGATGGCGAGAAGGGAAAATCTTCATCATGGACAAGCGACTCGCTGCACGCCGGGTCAGCCTGATCCTCAACCTGAACAGGCCCGATCAGATGCTGGATGTCCTTGCCAGAGCTCTGTCGGTGCGTACGACTCGCTACACCGACTTGGTCACGCTGATCTACCCCGCCTGAAACTTCGCGCATAAATAATTCAAGACACCTTCAGGAATCGCGATTGCTCATCCGTCTTAACGGGACTGATTGATATTCGCATATCTGCGCGCACTTCATAGGAAGCGACCTGAATGGCCAAAACACCAAACCCGAGCCTGAAAACCGATCCCCGCTGGCAGCGTAATGCCCTTGGCGCAGCACTCGCGTGTGCTTTACTCGTCGGTACCGTTCAGGCTCACGGAGCATCAGGTCAGGCCGCTGCAAGCACTGTAGAAAAGCTGTCGCTCAATATTCCTGCGCAACAGCTACGTCAGGCACTGTTGATATTCAGCCGACAATCCGGGCAGAACGTGCTGCTCGACGGCAACCTGGACGCGACCTTGCGCAGTAGCGCAGTCATCGGCAGTTATTCAGCCGAGGAAGCATTGACGAAGTTACTGCAAGGCAGTGGCTACAGCTTCGCTCGCACTGACGCGGTCACGGTTTACCTTGTCCCGTCAGACAATAAAAGTGCGGGCAACGAAGTGATCCTTGGTCCTACCCAGATTCAGTATCGCGCCATGCAAGACGACAGCCCGAGCCAAGGCTATCAGGGCAAACCCGTCTCCAGCACTACGCGCCTGGGCCTGAGCGACAAGGACACACCACAGGCGATCACCGTAGTAACCCGCGAGCAAATGGACGACTTCAAACTCAACAGCGTGAAAGAGGCGTTGCGCAACGCACCATCCGTCACCGTCGAACAGTTCGAAACCGATCGCACCGCCTTTACCTCGCGAGGCTTCAAGATCGAAAACTTTGAATACGATGGCATGAGCCTGCCATTTTCGGGCGGCGTGCTGGTCGGCGATCAAGACATGACGGAATTCGAGCAGGTCGACGTGCTGCATGGCGCCAACGGGCTCATGAGCGGCACGGGTGACCCGTCGGCTACCGTCAATCTGGTCCGCAAACGGCCTACCGATACCTTCCAGGCCAGAATCGACAGCAGCATCGGCTCCTGGGACAACCGCCGACTGGGCCTGGATGTATCCGGCCCCCTGACAGACAGCGGCAACGTTCGCGGACGCTTCATCACCTCCCACGACAAAGGTAACTCCTACCTCGATCAGTACAGCCACGAAGTCAACGTGGCAGCAGGTTTGCTGGCCTTTGACCTGTCCGATGCCGATACCCTGACCGTGGGCTTTACCCAACAGAACAGCTACTCCAATGGCAGCACCTGGGGAGCCTTGCCTATCGCCGATTACGCGGGCAACCGTATTCACTACAGCAGCCGCAGTTCCAGCGTCGGCCAGCCGTGGACCTACTGGGACGTCCATACCAAACGCGCTTTCATCGAGCTGACACACGCTTTCGACAATGGCTGGGCAAGCACTGTCACCCTGGCAGGAATGAGCCAGGACTCCAATACCAAAATGCTGTACGCCATCCCGGCAACGGCTACCGATGCTTATGCCTATATCAACCGCACCACCAGCACGGAACATCAGGTGACGGGTGAAGCGCGGCTGTCCGGCCCATTCAAACTCCTCGGACGGGAACATGAATTGACCGTGGGCGCCAATTACGGGCGCACCCATCATGACGAACGCGGGCACTACAGAGATGCATCGGGCAACCAGCTTGTCAGCCTCTCCGATGCACTGGCCGGCAACGTGGTGCAACCGGCACTGAACTACACCGACGACCTCAATACACAACTGTTCACCGACCGCCAGAAAAGCCTGTTCGCCGGGGCGCGCTTCAGCCTTGTCGATGAACTGCACTGGATCGCCGGGGCACGCATGCTCAGCGCCGATGGCGAAGGGGCTGGCTACGGTTCGCCACACAACACCCGAGTACACGGCAAGGTAACGCCCTACACCGGCCTGGTTTATGACCTCACGCCACAGTGGAGCCTGTACACCAGTTGGACGGAGATCTTCAAACCTCAATACGTGCGTAGCACCAGTGGTGGAGTGATCCTGCCACTTGAAGGCAAAAGCATGGAAGCCGGTGTGAAAGGTCGCCTGCTCGATGAACGACTGACCGTAACTGCTGCGGTATTCAAGACAGACCAGCAAAACGTCGCCGAACTCACCGGGGAAATCGTGGGTGGCCAATACGTCTATCGCGGAACGAACGTCAAAAGCAGGGGCATCGAACTGGGAGCCTCCGGCGAAGTACTGACCGGCCTCGAACTGGCTGGCGGCTATAACTTTGTGCGGATCGAAGACGACGATGGCGAGGAGGCTCGCAAGTACATCCCTACTCATACCTTGCGCGGCAGCCTGACTTATCGCCTGCCCGGCCTGCCCAAGGCCAAAGTCGGCACCCGCCTTCAATGGCAAAGCTCAACCGAGCTGGACACCAACAAAAATGTCAGCCAGGAGGCCTACGCCCTGGTGGACCTGATGGCCAGCTACGACATCGACGAGCACTGGAGCACATCGCTGAACATGAACAACGTCACCGACCGCAAATACTTGCTGTCGCTGTATCAGTCGGCAGGCTCCACCAACTATGGCGCGCCACGGAATCTGACGGCTTCGGTGACGTGGAAGTATTGATCTGCCAGATGCAGGAAAGCCCCTGAGTTCAGGGGCTTTCTTTTGGTCATCTGGTTACAGGAGCAACATGGGCATCACAGCAGGACTGGAAACACCTGGCTGCCGTTTACCCAAGTCTCCCGTACCCCGATGTCGCGCATTCCCTTGGCGTGAATCATCGGCCACTGCAACGGGTTTTTCGCCAGGATCACGAGATCGGCCTGCTTGCCCGGCAACAGCGAGCCGACCTGATGATCAAGATGGCATTGCCAGGCCGCATCGATCGTCACTGCACGCAACGCCTGATGCACATTAAGACGCTCATCCGGGTTCAGCACATTGTCATCCTCGTTCACCGGAGTCTTGTCCTTCAAGGCCTCCATCACACGCCCGATCGACTGTTCCATATAACGCAGCGGGCCGAACGGCGTGACGAAATGGTCGCTGTGCAGGCTGATTCGCAGGCCCGCTTTCAACGCCGAGGCGCAACGGTCCAGCAGCAATGCACGCTCGGCACCGAGAATCGTGTCCCTGAACGCCTTACCCCAGTAACCGACGTGACCGATCAGAAAGCTTGGCGAGATCGCCATCCGCTTCATCAGGCCGATTGCATCATCGTGAAGCAACGAAGCGTGTTCGATCCGGTGGCGTTGCCCGGCCCAGGCAGGTTCAGTCGGGAAAGGCCGCTTGGGTGCTGGCGGAGGCGGCACCTTGCTGAGTGCCATCTGATAGGCAGCCAGCACGTTGGCGATGCCTTCGTCGCCGTTGGCGTGCGTCAGAATCGGCCAGCCCGCCGAGTTCGCCAACGCCATCACGTCCGCCAGTTTCCTCACCGGATCGTAGTTGAACAGTCCGTAGGCACCGACGCCTGGCACAGAATGCTCTTCGCAGCAGTGGTATGGCTGGCTCTGCAACCCGGTCAACCCCTGGTTCGAGCCGTCGGCGATCAGCTTGATCGCACGCAATGTAAACAGGCTGTTTCCGTCACTCGACAACTCGGGCTTGTAGCAATCGATCCAGGTCATAAAGTCGTTGCTATTACCGTACAGCGCGCCGCCTACCCGGAGCGTCATCGCCGAGGTCGCCGCCAGCCCTTTCATCAGTGGGACCTCAACCGTCCCTGCAATCAGACCGACGCTCGCATCGAACACGGTTGTGATGCCACGCTCGTTCGCCTGCCGAAACACGATCTTCAGTCCGTCGAAGATCTGCTGAGGTGTAGTAGCCGGCATTGCTTTTATCATCAGTTGGGATTGCTGCTCGGTCAGGACCCCTGTCGGGTATTCCTTGTCGAGCCCGGCCGCCTTCAGCGCAAGAGTGTTGGCATAGCTGATGTGACCAGAGGCGTTGAGCAGAAAAATCTGGACCTTGGTACCGGCGCTGATCTCATCGAGGAACTTGGCATCGATGTCTTTCCAGACCGTCATCAACGAAGGATCGACGCCATAACCGGTCACCCACGGCTGTGCTAACTCGCTCGCCGCCTTGACGGCTTTGCGGAGCCGCTCCTTGACCACTTCAATGCTGTAATCCGTATTCAGGTCCTGCCCGTTAAACGGCGACAAATCCGTCCAGGTGGTCATGAGCGCGCTCGAGATCAGGTGCGCATGCGGATCGATCAGGCCCGGCAACAGAGTCTCATCACCCGTGAGCTGCCGCTCAACCGGCTCGTACTTTTTCATCGCCTCACGCACACCATGAAGCATACCGCTCTCGATCACCTTACCGTTGGCGATCCCGATAGCCTCGACAGGATGCTCGGGGTGCTCAGGGTCCGGATAAATATGTCCGCCATGAAAGATCACAGCCTGCGGCAACCCTTTTGGGCCTTTCTGCTGGGCCACTTCAGCGAGCAAGTCCTGCCACTGACTGTGATCGTGCTGATAAGTCGGCAACATATGGGGACTGCAACAGGCACAACCGAACTGGAAGCGTTCAGACATGGTGATTCCTTTCAGGGGGTACTGTGTGGGTATGGGTAGATGAGATTAACGTGCCATCACAGGGACTTTCCAGATAATTCGGGGGTGAAAAAAAGCCCGTATTCAAGCGGGCTTGAGCATGCCGACATTTCCTATTCACGAGTATCGAACGATTGCAGAGCAACTCCCGTAACACGGGAGCTGCATCACAAGACGCTTAAACCAACTCGGCTAAAGAAGCGGGGTTGAATCCGCCCAACGTTGCGAGTTCTCCACTTTCTACCTTCGACGCCCAGTCCGGATCACTCAGCAGTACACGGCCTACAGCGATCAGGTCAAACTCTTCGCGCTCCATGCGCTCGACAAGCCGGTCCAGACTCGCAAGCGCAGGGGCCGAACCCTTGCCGGCAAAGGCATTGGTTACATCGTTGTCCAGACCAACCGAACCCACACTGATGCTAGCGGCCCCGGTCACCTTCTTGGCCCAGCCCGCGCAGTTCAATCCGTTTTCGCCATCAATCTCGGGGAACTCAGGCTCCCAGAAGCGGCGTTGCGAACAGTGCAGCACGTCGACACCGGCCTCGACCAGCGGAAGCAGCCAGTCTTCCATCAACGCTGGTGTCTCGGCGACACGCACGCCAAAATCCTGCTGCTTCCACTGGCTGACGCGCATGATGATCGGGAATTCGGGGCCGACCGCATCACGAACGGCAGCAACGATCTCGCTGGCAAAGCGCGAGCGCTCTTTGATGGTCGGGCCGCCATAACGGTCGGTACGCTGATTGGTGCCCGCCCAGAAGAACTGATCGATCAGGTAACCATGAGCCCCATGAATCTCGACGGTGTCGAAGCCCAGGCGTTTGGCATTTGCAGCGGCCTTGGCATACGCAGCCACCGTATCGGCAATATCCTCTTCGCTCATCGCCACACCGCGCGGATCACTTGGCGTATTGAGGCCAGACGGGCTTTCAACGGGCGCATCCGGCTCCCAACCTCTGTCGCTACGTACTGCACCGGTGTGCCAGAGTTGCGGCCCCATGCGACCACCCGCACCTTTAACCGAATCGATCACGTTCTTCCATCCGGCCAACGCCGCGTCACCATGGAAAAAAGGAATGCTGGCCTCATTACGTGACGCCGGGCGATCAATGACCGTGCCTTCCGACAGAACCAACCCAACGCCCCCTTCCACCCGACGGCGATAATAGGCAGCACTCGCCTCACCCGGTATGCCCTCCGGAGCGAAGAGGCGCGTCATCGGAGCCATGACAATCCTGTTTTTCAACTCCAGAGAGCCGATGGAAAAAGGACGGAATAAAACGCTGGTATCAAGGTTTGACATCGAAGTTGAATCCATTGATTTCGGAAGGCATATAAGTATATTTTGTAAACTTAATGTCAATTAGGCACCTTGAGTCGCCTAGGTATACCTGAGGAAACCTGATGCTCGAAATACAGCCACAATGTTTTTCGTCGGACTGCCCCAGTCGCGCACTGTTTGATCAGATCGCAGACAAGTGGTCCATGATGGTTCTGGCTGTTCTGGATGAAGAGCCACACCGCTTCAACGCCATCAAACGCCGACTGGAAGGCGTGACCCAAAAGGCGCTCACACAATGCCTGAGACGACTGGAGCGTAATGGACTGGTTTCCCGACAGGTCATCTCGCTTTCGCCCGTGGCAGTGCAATACGAAATCACCCCGCTAGGCCAAAGCCTGCAACAGCCATTTCGTGAGCTGCACAAATGGACACTGCTGAAATTGCCGGAGGTTGAAGAGGCGAGGTTGCAGTTTGATAGTGCGGCTGGGAGGGAGATTTAGGGGGCCATGTATTGTTGAGATTGAAGTTCTTGACCTCCAAACCAAAACCCCACAGGCACCGTCTTAAGCCAAAAGTTAAAAACCGTCTCACCTTCGGAAAAGCGCCAATCGTCGCAGATGACAGCCCACTGGCCATTAATTGTCGATGCTGTTCGACGGTGCCTGCCCCGCTTACAACTATTACGACCGGCCGGCGGAACGAAATCAAAGTGCCACTAGTCGTAACGATTGTAGAAATCAGAGGATTGGCCGACACGATCCCATGAGAGCAGTTTCTAGCCCTGCTCGATCCGGTCTGGAAAGGATAATCCGTTCGGTTATTTATCTGGTTGTATTTTCAGAGCGTCGTCTGATGAAGAAAACACTGCTCGGCGTGCGAGCGTTGATGTCTGTGCCCAAGGACAATCCTGGGCTGGTCAAGGCGCAATACATCGCGCTGTCTCGCCAATTGCCCATGATGTATTTCATCCTGCTGATCAACACCCTGATGCTGGCGGGCACCCACTTTGCGGTCGCGCCGCGCTGGCTGGTGGTGTATTGCCCGTTGATCATGACGTTGTTCGGCGTGATTCGTGCGGCGGAATGGATGCGCACGCGCGGGCGGACGCGCAGCCCGGAGCAGATGCTGGCGGCGCTGAAGCGCACCAATATGCTCGCGCCGTTTGTCGCCGTGGCGTTCACCGCCTGGTCGCTGGCGCTGTTTCCCTATGGCGACAGCTATGCCCAGGCGCATGTCGCCTTTTATATGGCGATCACCGTCATCGGCTGCATTTTTTGCATGATGCACCTGCTGCCAGCAGCCCTGGCCACCACAGCAGTGGTCAACACGGCGTTCGTGGTGTTCTTCGCGTCCACCAATATCATTACCTTTATTGCCACTGCGATTGACGTCCTGCTGGTGTCCATCGCCATGCTGATCATTCTCAAGGCGCAGTACGCCGACTTCACCCGGCTGGTGAACATGCAGGCGCAGACGGCAAAACTCAGCGAGGAAAACCTTCACCTGGCCAATCAGGACAGCCTGACCGGACTGGCCAATCGGCGGCAGTTCTTTTCCCGCCTCGATACGCTGCTGTCCCGCGCCCGCGAGCAGGAGATTCGCCTTGCCGTGGGGCTGATCGACCTGGATGGCTTCAAGCCGGTCAACGATCTGTATGGTCATAGCATTGGTGACAAACTGCTCTGTCAGGTTGGCCAGCGCCTGACCGGGCTGCTCGACGAAGATGTACACCTGGCCCGGCTGGGAGGCGACGAGTTCGGCCTGATCATCACTCAGGCCATGAGCGACGATCAGTTGCGGGAGTTTGGCGACAGAATCTGCGCCAGCATGCGCGAGCCGTTTCTGCTGGTGGACATCCCTATCCAGATTAGTGCGTCACTGGGCATCGCGACCTTCCCGGATCAGGCATCCGACGCAACGCAAGTGTATGAATACGCCGACTATGCCCTGTATCAGAGCAAGCGCCACCGCCCCGGCACGGTCTGCCTGTTCAGCGCAGCCCATCGCCAGCAGCTCAATCGCGAAGGGCTAACCGAACAGGCCCTGCGCAGGGCCGATCTGGATGAGGAGTTTCACGTGGTGTTCCAGCCCATTGTGGATGTTCACAGCCAGCAAACCGTCGCGTTCGAGGCCCTGGCACGCTGGGAAAGCCCGGAGTTGGGTAACGTGCCGCCCAGTGAGTTCATCCCGATTGCCGAGCGCGTCGGCATGGTCAATCGCCTAACGGTGCCGTTGCTGAGCAAGGCGCTGGACACAGCCGCGAGCTGGCCTGCGGGTATCCGCCTGTCATTCAACCTGTCCGCCCACGACTGTGGTTCGGAGGAAGCCGCCCAGCAGATCGTCGAGCTGATCAAAAGCAGCCGTTTCGACCCGGCCTGCCTCGATCTGGAAATCACCGAAACTGCGGTCATCCAGGACCTGCTGCAGACCCAGCGAGCAATCAGCCGGTTTCGCGAACTGGGCTGCGGCATTTCCCTCGACGACTTCGGCACCGGCTATTCCAGCCTGAGCCAGATCCACGCGCTGTCGCTGACCAAACTGAAGGTGGACCGCACCTTCGTCACCAACATCCACCTAAACCCGGCCAGCTTCAAGATCGTCAAGTCACTGATTGCCCTGTGCCAGGACATGAAGCTGGAATGCATCGTCGAAGGCGTGGAAACCGCCGCAGAACTCGACGCCCTGAAAAACCTCGGCTGCGCCTGGGCCCAAGGCTACCTGTTCTCCAAACCCATGCGCGCCAGCGACATCAGCACCTGGCTTGAAGGCGAGCAACTGGCCAGGGTGCAGGCGGTTTAATTTGCTGATCGGACAGGGCGCAGCTGGCGCTCGTGCCACGACAAAAAAACCTGCTATCTGAATTTGCGAGACCCAAGAAGCCAAAAGCCCGCAGTTAAGCGGGCTTCAGGATGTTTCTTGCGAGCGCTACCGGTCTACACCGGACGCGGGATCACTCCCACTCAATCGTAGCCGGCGGCTTACTCGAAACATCGTAAGTCACCCGCGAAATCCCCTCGATCTCATTGATGATCCGCCCGCTGACGGTTTCCAGCAGTTCGTAAGGCAGGTGTGCCCAACGTGCGGTCATGAAGTCGATGGTTTCTACGGCGCGCAGGGCGACGACCCAGGCGTAGCGGCGGCCATCGCCTACGACGCCAACCGATTTGACAGGCTGGAAGACGACGAATGCCTGGCTGACTTTGTGGTACCAGTCGGCCTTGCGCAGTTCTTCGATGAAGATGTGGTCGGCACGACGCAGCAGGTCGGCGTATTCCTTTTTCACTTCACCCAGGATGCGCACGCCCAGGCCCGGGCCCGGGAATGGGTGGCGGTAGACCATGTCGTAGGGCAGGCCGAGTTCCAGGCCGAGGCGGCGGACTTCGTCCTTGAACAGCTCGCGCAGGGGTTCAACCAGCTTGAGGTTCATTTCTTCCGGCAGGCCGCCCACGTTGTGGTGCGACTTGATGACGTGAGCCTTGCCGCTTTTCGCGCCAGCCGACTCGATGACGTCCGGGTAGATGGTGCCTTGCGCCAGGTACTTGATGTTGTCGAGCTTGCAGGACTCGGCATCGAACACGTCGATGAAGGTACGACCGATGATCTTGCGCTTCTTCTCCGGGTCGCTTTCGCCAGCCAGATTGTTCAGGAACTGCTCTTCGGCGTTGGCGCGGATCACCTTGACGCCCATGTTCTCGGCGAACATGGCCATGACCTGCTCGCCTTCGTGCAGACGCAGCAAGCCGTTGTCGACGAAGACGCAGGTCAGTTGATCGCCAATGGCCTTGTGCAGCAAAGCTGCGACCACAGAGGAGTCGACGCCGCCGGACAGGCCCAGCAGAACGTTGTCGGTACCGACCTGGGCGCGGATGCTGGCAATCGCGTCTTCAGCAATGTGCGACGGGGTCCACAGCGCTTCACAACCACAGATATCGAGGATGAAACGCGACAGGATGCGACCGCCCTGCTTGGTGTGGGTCACTTCCGGGTGGAACTGCACGCCGTAGTAGCCACGGGTATCGTCAGCCATGCCGGCGATAGGGCAGCTCGGGGTGCTGGCCAGGACGTGGAAGCCGTCCGGGATTTCGGTGACCTTGTCGCCGTGGCTCATCCAGACATCGAGGCCCAGGACGCCATCAGCATCGACATGGTCTTCGATGCCGTCGAGTACGCGGCTCTTGCCGACCACGTCGACACGGGCGTAACCGAACTCGCGCAGGTCGGAGCCTTCAACGCGGCCACCCAACTGCTCGGCCATGGTCTGCATGCCGTAGCAGATACCGAAGACCGGCACGCCCAGGTCAAACACGGCTTGCGGAGCACGCGGGCTGTTGGCTTCGTGCACGGACTCGGGGCCGCCAGCGAGGATGATCCCACGCGGGGCGAATTCGCGAATCGCTTCATCGTCCATGTCGAACGGATGCAGTTCGCAATACACACCGATTTCACGCACGCGGCGAGCAATCAGTTGAGTGTACTGGGAGCCGAAATCGAGGATCAGGATACGGTGGGCGTGAATATCGAGGGCCATGGAAGGAGCTCTGATGAGCAGTTGCGAGCTTTAAGCTGCAAGCTGCAAGTTATCGGAATCTGCGGTAGCTGCATAAGCGCAACTACCGCTTGTAGCTTAAAGCTTGAAGCTATCAGCTGTCGGCCTTAGCCGACACGATAGTTCGGCGCTTCTTTGGTGATCTGCACGTCATGGACGTGGGACTCAGCCATGCCAGCGCCGGTGATGCGTACGAACTCGGGCTTGGTGCGCATTTCTTCGATATCGGCGCTACCGGTGTAGCCCATGGAAGAACGCAGGCCGCCCATCAGTTGATGGATGATTGCCGACAGCGAACCCTTGTAGGCCACACGGCCTTCGATACCTTCCGGTACCAGCTTCTCGGCACCTGCGGACGAATCCTGGAAGTAACGGTCCGAAGAACCTTGCGCCTGGGACATGGCGCCCAGCGAGCCCATGCCGCGATAAGCCTTGTAGGAGCGGCCCTGGAACAGTTCGATTTCGCCCGGAGCTTCTTCAGTACCGGCAAACATCGACCCCATCATCACGCAGCTTGCGCCGGCAACGATGGCCTTGGACAGGTCACCCGAGAAACGGATGCCGCCGTCGGCGATCAGGGGAACGCCAGTGCCTTCAAGGGCAGCGGCAACGTTGGCGATAGCGCTGATTTGCGGCACGCCTACGCCAGCAACGATACGGGTGGTGCAGATCGAGCCAGGACCGATACCGACCTTGACTGCGTCGGCGCCGGCAGCAGCCAGAGCCTTGGCAGCAGCGCCGGTGGCGATGTTGCCGCCGATGACCTGCACTTCAGGGAAGTTTTCCTTGACCCAGCGAACGCGGTCGATCACGCCTTTGGAGTGACCGTGAGCAGTATCGACAACTACGACGTCAACACCGGCAGCAACCAGCGCCGAAACGCGATCGCCAGTGTCCTTGCCAGTACCGACAGCAGCGCCGACACGCAGACGACCCTGGTCGTCCTTGCTCGCCAGCGGGTAGGCCTTGGCCTTTTCGATGTCCTTGACGGTCATCATGCCCTTGAGCGCGAACTTGGCGTCGACGATCAGGACCTTTTCAAGACGGTGCTTGTGCAGCAGATCGCGCACTTCGTTCTTGTCTGCGCCTTCGCGTACGGTGACCAGACGCTCTTTAGGCGTCATCACTTCGCGAACAGGGATATCCAGACGGTTTTCAAAGCGTACGTCACGGGAAGTCACGATGCCGACCAGGTCGCCATCATGCAGGACAGGTACGCCAGAGATGTTGTGCAGGCGCGTCAGCTCGAACAGGTCACGTACCGTGGCGTCAGCCTCGATGGTGATCGGGTCCTTGACGACACCGGCCTCGAACTTCTTGACCTTGCGAACTTCAGCAGCCTGTTGCTCGATGGTCATGTTCTTGTGGATGATACCGATACCACCTTCCTGAGCCATGGCGATGGCCAGACGGGCTTCGGTGACAGTATCCATTGCAGCGGAAACCAAAGGGATATTCAGTTCAATGCCACGGGTCAAACGGGTTTTCAGACTGACTTCGTTGGGCAGCACCTCGGAATAACCGGGCACAAGGAGAATGTCGTCGAATGTTAGGGCTTCTTGACTGATACGCAGCATCGCGGGGGCTCCCGGGCGGGAAAATTGGAAGCGCGCCATTATACCTACACACCCGCGCAGGCTCAATGCAAACCTCAGCCTAATATCAAACGAACTTATAGTCGGACTTTGACGAAGGAAACCGGGCGGTCCAGACGTTCGGCGAAGTCGTCGAGAAAGCTCTGAGTGAACGAAGCATCAAGCCAGTTATTGAAGATGAATCCCAGGTTGGAAAAACCGCAGGCATCCAGGAACAGAAAGCCGTTGATATCGTCTTCATGGCGGCATTCGGGGCAGATGAAGTTATCGGTATGGCCGGGCATCCAGTCTTCCAGGCTATCGAACAGCGCCTCACCGATCTCCCGACGGCACTCAGGGCAGCCAGCTTCTTCGGCAAAGTTGTTCAGCGGCGTGAAGATACAGCGCCTGGTCACGATTTCCAGCCCGTTGACGGCCTGCCCGAACGGCAAGGCGTCGGGGTGCTGCACCACCCTTCTTGCGCCCGGAGCAATGGCATAGGCCATCTTGTTGTAGGTCCGCCCGCTGGTGCTCAGTTCCGGCTCGACCACATTGAGCTTGACCAGCCAGCGCAGAATCAGGCGCGCCCGCGCCTCATGCCCGGGAAAACTGGAGATTTGCGGAACGATGATGCTTTGGGTGTTCATGGCAATGTGTCGCTGAAAGCTGATCGGGGGGCGGCAGTTTAACAGGTCAGCCCCAACCCTCGGCTCATCAACCGGCAATGTAACGGCCGATCAGCGCCAGGCCACTGACCAGCACCAGCCAGGTCACCAGCCGCACAAAGGCTTCGCGTGACAGCTTCATCACCAGGGATCTGCCGATCCATGAGCCCAGCAACATGGCAGGCAATAAACAGGCTGCCAGAAGCAGCAACGGGATTTCGGCATAAACCCCGGCCAGCAGGAACAGCCCAAGGCGCACGATGGTGCTGCAACTGATCAGCGCGCTTTGCGTGGCACGCGCCTGTTCCTTGGAAGTCAGGCGACTATTAAGGTAAATCGCATAGAGAAAGCCGCCACTGCCAAACAAGGCGCCGAACAAACCACCGATCGTGCCCATCGGTATCGCCCAGCCCGCCGCCAGTTGCGTCGGTCGCACCTTCACCGCAAGGCTGTAAAGCGCATACGCGGTGACGAACAACCCCATCAATAAAAGCAGCACATCGGATTTCAGATTGAGCAGAAACAGCACACCCAAGGTACACCCAACCGCCATGCAGGGCAGCAGACGAAGCAACTCGGAACGGACCACCGATTGCCGGGAAGGCAGCAGATTGCCAAACGCTGCCAGGAAATCCAGCATCACCAATAAAGGAATGATCCGCGACAGCGGCATGAAATGAATCAGGACAGGCCCGGCAACCAGCGCCGTGCCAAAACCGGCAACGCCGAACACCACATAGGCCGCCACCACCGCCAGCTCGATCCACAGCAGATCCAGCGGCGCAAAGCCCAGCTGGCTGAACCACATGCTCAACTCGACGCCCGCCACACGACTCTCCCTGAATTCACCACGCGCTGCTTATATAGCTGCGCTACCTGAAAACCGCCAGTGGTGATTGCCGGGCAAATCCCTTTATGATGCCGCCATGATTAAAGATCCCTTCGCAAGACTCGGCCTGGACCGGGAAGTCCTTACTGTCAGCCAGCTCAACGGCCGCGCCCGCGTGCTGCTGGAGGATGTGTTCAGCAGCATCTGGGTCGAGGGCGAGATATCCAACCTGTCGCGTCCGGCATCGGGCCATGTCTACTTCACGCTCAAGGACTCCGGTGCGCAAGTCCGCTGCGCGCTGTTTCGCCAGAGCGCGGCGCGTGTACGACAGGCGCTCAAGGATGGCTTGCAGGTCAAGGTCCACGGCAAGGTTTCCCTCTTTGAAGGGCGCGGCGACTATCAACTGATCCTCGATACTGTCGAGCCTGCGGGCGATGGCGCTCTGCGGCTGGCTTTCGATGCACTCAAAACCAAGCTCAGCGACGAAGGGTTGTTCAGCGCCGAGCGCAAGATCGCGCTGCCGCTGCACCCGCAACGCATTGGCATCATCAGTTCGCCTACGGGCGCCGTGATACGCGACATCATCAGCGTGTTCCGTCGTCGCGCGCCGCAAGTCGAGCTGACCCTGATTCCGACGGCGGTCCAGGGCCGCGAAGCGATTGCGCAGATTGTCCGGGCACTCAAGCTGGCCGACTCCAGAGGCTTCGATGCCTTGATCCTCGCCCGAGGCGGCGGCTCGCTGGAAGACCTGTGGTGCTTCAACGAAGAGGCCGTGGCCCGTGCAATCGATGCCTGCGTGACGCCTATCGTCAGTGCAGTGGGGCATGAAACCGATGTTTCCATCAGTGACTTCGTCGCCGACGTGCGTGCGCCAACCCCTTCCGCCGCTGCGGAGTTGCTGGCGCCAGACTCCAGCGACCTGCATCGCCGGGTAGAAAACCTCAATCGTCGGCTGATAAGCCGCATGCAGGATCGACTCATGCGCGAGCGGTTGCGCCTGGACGGTATTGCTCGCCGCCTGCGCCATCCCGGTGAGCGCTTGCGTCAGCAAGCCCAGCGTCTGGACGATCTGGACATGCGCCTGCGTCGCGCCTTTGAGCAAGGCATGCAAAAACGGCAAGTGCGCCTTGCGAACATGGACAGTCGTCTCGCCGCCCAGCACCCAGGACGCACCCTGGCCTTCCTGCGCCAGCGGCTGGACGTCCTGGCCGAACGCTTGCCGCGCGCCATGCGAGAACAGATCAAGACTCGCAAACTGCAACTGCAAAGCCAGATTCAGACACTTCATGTCGTAAGCCCGCTGGCAACACTGGGTCGCGGCTACAGTATCCTCCTCGACGAACGCGGCCATGCCATCCAAAACGCAGCGCAAACCCAACCCGGCCAACGACTCACGGCCAAGCTGGGCGAAGGCGAATTGCAAGTGCGCGTCGAGGATAACCACCTGACGCCTGTGACCCTCTCTCTTCTGGACTGACCTATCGATGCTACGTTTTATCGCCCCGCTGCTCGCCCTTTTGCTATGCCTGCCCGCTCATGCCGATAGCTACATCACTCGCGCACTCAACAAACCGGTGCCCGGCGGCGTCGCGGTGATTGATCTGGGCGACAGCAATCAGCCGCCGAAAGCCACGTTCCAGGGCAAACCGGTGCTGGTGGTCAAGGAGCAGGGTATTCGCTGGCTGGCGATTGTCGGCCTGCCGCTGACGGTCAAACCCGGCACACAACAACTGACGACGGGCGGACGCAACCTGAGCTTTACGGTTGGCAGCAAGAAATACCCGGAGCAGCACATCACTCTGCAGAACAAGCGCCAGGTCAACCCGAACCCCGAGGATACCAAGCGCATCAACAGCGAAACGCCAAAACTGCTGGGCGGCTATGCGGTGTTCAGCCCCGGTACGCCGAGCAACCTGATCTTCGACAAACCGGTAAACGGGCCGCTGTCGAGCAAGTTTGGTGTGCGCCGTTTCTTCAATGGTGAAGAACGCAACCCGCACTCAGGCCTGGACTTCGCGGTGCCTACAGGCACGCCGATCAAATCTCCGGCAGCAGGCAAGGTGATCCTGACCGGTAATTTCTTCTTCAATGGCAACACGGTGTATGTCGATCACGGCCAAGGCCTTATCAGCATGTTCTGCCACCTGTCGAAGATCGACGTGAAGACCGGCGACCTCGTGCCACGCGGCGGGCTGCTGGGTAAAGTCGGCTCCACTGGCCGCGCCACCGGCCCACACCTGCACTGGAACGTCAGCCTGAACGATGCGCGGGTAGACCCGGCGATATTCATTGGCGCGTTTCAGCCGTAACCCTTTTTCGCGAATGAATTCGCTCCTACGGCGACCGTGTGGGAGCGAATTCATTCGCGAAGGTGTTTGCACACGCTTTTCAACTCGCACAATAACCAAGCAATAAACGCCTTTAAACAGCGATAAAAACTCGCCACAAACCGAAATTCGAGAACTTATCTCAATTTTTTCCAGGTGCTTGCCAACTTTCACCTCAATCGTTACGGTTGGCTTCATGAAAAACGCTCAAACCCTCATTCTATTGCGCCAACATCGGTGTCTTCGCCTGGTCAGTTCCCGACTGCCAGGCTAGATTGCGGTGCCTCGCCCCCTGTCTTGCGCGTCAATGGCTGGCCGCCTCTTTTCGGCCTATTCCGTACAAAGGACTTATCAAATGACCATGCTCAAAGATCCATCGAAGAAGTACCGTGCGTTCCCGACCATCGACCTGCCTGATCGTACCTGGCCTTCCAAAGCCATTACTACGACGCCGATCTGGTGCAGCTCGGACTTGCGCGACGGTAACCAATCGCTGATCGAGCCAATGGATTCGGTCAAGAAACTGCGCTTCTGGAAAACGCTGGTCAAGGTCGGCGTCAAGGAAATCGAAGCTTCGTTCCCGGCGGCATCGCAAACCGACTTCGACTTCGTGCGCACCCTGATCGAAGACGGCCACATCCCGGATGACACCACCATTCAGGTGCTGACCCAGGCCCGTGAAGACCTGATCGCGCGTACGTTCGAATCCCTGCGCGGCGCGAAAAAAGCCATCGTTCACCTGTACAACGCCACCAGCCCTTCCTTCCGTCGCATCGTCTTCAACCAGGACAAGGCCGGCGTGAAAGAAATCGCCGTGAACGCCGCCAAGCTGTTCGTCAAATACGCAGCCCAGCAGCCAGAAACCCAGTGGACCTTCGAATACTCGCCAGAGACCTTCAGCGCCACCGAACTGGAGTTCGCCAAGGAAGTCTGCGATGCCGTGATCGAGGTGTGGAACCCGACACCAGAGAACAAGGTGATCCTCAACCTGCCAGCCACCGTTGAAGTCGCCACTCCGAACGTCTATGCCGACCAGATCGAGTGGTTCGGTCGCAACATCACCCGTCGTGACAGCGTTCTCATCAGCCTGCACACCCACAACGACCGTGGCACCGGCGTTGCCGCCACCGAGCTGGGCCTGATGGCCGGTGCAGACCGTGTCGAAGGCTGCCTGTTCGGCAACGGCGAGCGTACCGGTAACGTGGATCTGGTCACCGTCGCCTTGAACCTCTACACCCAGGGCATCAACCCTGGCCTGGACTTCTCGGACATCGACGGCGTGCGCAAGGTCGTTGAAGAGTGCAACCAGATCCCGGTTCACCCACGCGCTCCTTATGTCGGCGACCTGGTTCACACCGCGTTCTCCGGCTCGCACCAGGACGCTATCCGCAAGGGCTTCGCCCAGCAGAAAGACGACGCCCTGTGGGAAGTGCCTTACCTGCCAATCGACCCGGCCGATATCGGTCGCAGCTACGAGGCGGTGATTCGCGTCAACAGCCAGTCGGGCAAAGGCGGCATTACTTACCTGCTGGAACAGGAATACGGCATCTCCCTGCCACGTCGCATGCAGATCGAGTTCAGCCAGGTGGTTCAGGGTGAAACCGACCGTCTGGGCCTGGAAATGACCGCCGAGCAGATCCACTCGCTGCTGCGTCGCGAGTACCTGCAAGCCAACACGCCTTACGCCCTGATCAGCCATAAGCTGCAGGAAGAAAACGGCAACAGCTCGGTCGATGCCGAAGTGCATGTCGATGGCGAAACCCAACACTGGCGTGGCAAGGGCAAAGGTGCTCTGGAAGCACTGGTTGCCGGCCTGCCAGTCAGCGTGGAAATCATGGATTACAACGAACACGCCATCGGTTCCGGCACAACGGCCAAAGCCGCTGCCTACATCGAACTTCGCGTCAACGGTGATCGTGCTGTCCATGGCGTGGGTATTGACGAGAACATCACCACCGCCAGCTTCCGCGCACTGTTCAGCGCCCTGAACCGTTCGCTGAACCAGGCTCAAGCCAAAGCCGCCTGAGTCGGATAAGGAAGATGACGGACGCCCGTCCGTCATCTTCCAACAGGCTCTAACACAGGCCTTTAACCTTGTAATCCCCGTTTCAGAATCCGCATAACCATGCGCATATTCGGCATAATCTTTTCATTTATGCTGTGGTAGCATGCTGCCTTTAATGGATTTGGCCTGCTGATAGCACTTTTTTTCAGCTACTGGCGCCAAGTTCAACTTGCCTGTTTCAAGTTGCACCCTTTCTTAAAAACCACGATGACTACTGCATTGATTTTCGGACGAAAAGAATGCACGGGCAGACCAACCGTGCATTGAAAAACCATCGGCCTCGGTAACGCTGAGCTGATCCAATCACATTTGGAGCGATTATGCCTAAGGCTTCCCATCAAGATCTGCGCCGCAACTTTCGCGCACTCACCTCTTCAAGTTCCTGCTATCACACGGCCTCGGTTTTCGACCCCATGTCTGCACGAATCGCAGCGGACCTGGGCTTTGAAGTGGGTATCCTCGGCGGCTCCGTCGCCTCCCTGCAAGTATTGGCAGCGCCCGACTTCGCACTTATCACCCTGAGCGAATTCGTTGAGCAGGCCACTCGCATCGGCCGCGTCGCAGAGCTTCCGTTCATTGCAGACGCCGACCACGGTTATGGCAACGCGCTCAATGTCATGCGCACCATCACTGAGCTGGAGCGCGCAGGCGTTGCGGCACTGACCATTGAAGACACGCTGCTGCCCGCCCAGTTTGGCCGCAAGTCCACCGACCTGATTTCCACCGCAGAAGGCGTAGGCAAGATCCGCGCAGCACTGGAAGCCCGTGTCGATCCTGAACTGTCGATCTTCGCTCGCACCAATGCCGCGATCATTCCCGTACAGGAAACCATCAGCCGTGTTCAGCAATATCAAAGTGCAGGCGCTGACGGCATTACTATTGTAGGCGTGCGTGATTTCGAGCATCTGGAACAGATATCCGAAGGGGTAACCGTTCCATTGATGCTGGTCACTTACGGAAACCCTGCACTGCATGACAACGAACGTCTTGCAAAGATGGGCGTACGGATCTGCGTAGACGGCCATGCGGCTTACTTCGCATCGATCAAGGCAACCTATGACTGCCTGAGAGAACAGCGCCAGATTCTAAGCAGCACCAGCGACATGAACGCGACTGAACTTACCCACACTTACACACAACCCGGAGACTATGTTGAGTGGGCGAAGAAGTTCATGAATGTGAACGAGTAAGTACGCTGCACTTATCGATTGAAGTGTCTAGTCCTGAAATAGGTTTACACCTGTTTCAGTCTCAAAACGCCCGATGC
>NZ_JBMDJL010000025.1:0-97770 GCF_057809175.1 Pseudomonas sp. FG43 | reverse complement strand
CGCCGGAAGTGGGGCGAATTATAGAGACATTAAATCGCCCGTCAACCGTTAATTTGGTTTTCAGCAAAAACAACCTTCTCGAACACTTCTTCTATATAGAAAAGCGCTCCAGATGCGCAATATATTGCTCACCCGTCAATTATTGAGCATTATACTGCCCTCACCACCCCGATCACCCTGGATACACAACTGAAATGACCGATAAGCCCCGCCTTGCTTCCATCATCTTTCCCTTGGGATTGCTGATGATTGCGATGGCTTCGATTCAAAGCGGCGCCTCACTGGCCAAAAGTCTTTTCCCAGCCGTAGGGGCACAGGGAACGACCACGCTCCGACTGGTCTTTGCCAGCCTGATCCTTCTGGTCATATTGCGCCCCTGGCGAGCACGCCTCACCGCAAGATCGCTACGCACAGTGGTCATTTACGGCATAGCCCTGGGCGGGATGAACTTCCTCTTCTATATGTCACTGCAAACCATCCCGCTGGGCATTGCCGTAGCCCTTGAGTTTACCGGGCCACTGGCTGTTGCCCTGCTCTCTTCGCGAAAAGCCATCGACTTCCTCTGGGTTGTGCTGGCCGTCATCGGTCTGCTGTTGCTCATCCCGGTCGGCCAGTCGAGCGCCAGTATTGACCTGCTCGGCGCGGCCTATGCGCTGGGGGCCGGAGTGTGTTGGGCTCTTTATATTCTGTTCGGCCAGAGAGCCGGAGCAGACAACGGGATTCAGACCGCCGCACTGGGGGTCATCATTGCCGCAATCTTCATTGCTCCGATTGGAGTGGTACACGCTGGCTCGGCGCTGCTCGACATTTCGCTCATACCCGCCGCCCTGGGTGTCGCGATTCTTTCGACCGCGCTGCCTTACAGCCTGGAAATGGTTGCACTGACCCGCATGCCCGCACGGACTTTCGGAATGCTGGCAAGCCTTGAACCGGTCTTCGCCGCCTTGTCAGGCATCCTTTTCCTCAGTGAGCACCTGACCCTGGTTCAATGGCTGGCCATTTTGGCCATTATTCTGGCATCCATCGGCGCGACGCTCACATCAACCCCCGGCAACCCACAATTAGTACCTGCCGATTGAGCCTGTAAGAAAATGGACATTAATTTGCGCGACAGAGCACTAGCATTTGTCACGCGCATGAGCCATGTTTACGCCTTTGTGGTTTCCCGTTTCGCAGATACTGCCATCGGGACATCACGTTACGAAGTCATTATGTGATCACAAGAACTCAGGCCAGACGCTGGCTTTGAATAATGACCAGTTAAGGAAGGGCATGAAATACATCTTTATCGTACTAGCGTTACTCGCCGTGGCCGGATGCGCTGCAACATCCCCCCCTGTCAAGCAAGGCAAGCGCGGTATCCACATCAATTGCTCGGGCCTGTCTTCATCCTGGGAAAAATGCTACGAATTGGCGACCAACGCCTGTGAGTCCAAAAACTACAAGGTTATCGCCAAATCCGGCGACGCGGTAGAAGATCCGGGCGATTATCCATTCGGCCTGAACCCGGCAGGCTACACCAGCCGCAGCATGATCATCGTCTGCAGGAAAAGCTCGCCCATAGGCGAATCCGCGTCGAAGCCTTAAAGGCTTCGACACATCAACACAGATATCAGACCGCTGCCGTACGCACCTGTAGCCACTGAAGCGAAGCACCCTGCAACAGCGGGCTCAGGCGTTCATTGACGTGGGCATGGTAATCGTTGAGCCACTTGCGCTCATCCACACTCAGCAGTGATATTTCCAGGCAGCGAGTATCGATCGGGCACAGGGTCAGTGTCTCGAACCTGAGGAACTCACCGAACTCGGTCTTGCCCGCTTCCTGGTTGATGACCAGATTCTCGATCCGCACTCCCCAACGCCCCGGCCGGTATGTACCCGGCTCGATTGACGTGATCATTCCCGGCAGCATTGCCGTCTGTGGCGTGGGGGCTGCCTGATAGGCAATAACCTGCGGCCCTTCATGCACATTCAGAAAATAACCGACACCGTGCCCGGTACCATGGCCGTAATTGACTTCGTCGGCCCATATCGGAGCCCGGGCAATGGAGTCCAGCAACGGCGACAGGATGCCCTTCGGAAAGTGCGCGCGTGACAAAGCAATCACGCCCTTGAGCACTCGCGTGCAATCCTGCTTCTGCTCGGCACTTGGCGTACCTACCGGCACCATGCGCGTAATGTCGGTAGTACCGCCCAGGTATTGCCCGCCGGAGTCAATCAGCAACAGACCGTCTCCCTCGATCTGCGCATACTCTTCTGCAGTCGCACGATAATGCGGCATCGCCCCGTTACCGTTGAATCCGGCGATGGTAGCGAAGCTGGGCGACACATAGCCGGGACGTCGCTGACGAGCTTCGGTGAGTTTCTCGTCGATGGTCAGCTCACTGATGGGCTCACGGCCGGAGGCTGCTTCAAGCCAGGCAAAAAACTCGCACAACGCCGCGCCGTCCTGCTCCATGACATGGCGGATATGCTGGGTGTCGGCTTCGGTTTTCTGTGATTTGAACAAGGTGCTCGGATTCAGCCCTTCAATCAGCGTCACTTCACTGTCCAGGTAATCGAGCAGGCCACAGGTCACACGCGCCGGGTCCACCAGCAGCCGCGCATCCTTGGGAACCTCACGCAATGCTGCACCGATCTGTGTGTACTCCAGCAGGTTGATGCCATCACGCACAAGGCTGAGGCGCACATCATTGCCCACCTTGTCCGAAGCCACGAACAAAGTGACGCTCTGCGGCCCGATCAGTGCAAAAGAGATGAAGACAGGATTATAGGAAACGTCTGTGCCACGCAGGTTGAACAGCCAGGCGATGTCATCCAGGGTCGCAATGAAATGCCAGTCGGCGCCACGCTCAACCATGGCCTGGCGCAATCGGGTCAGCTTTTCGCCACGGGGAATCGAGGCATGCGGAGGCAGATGCTCAAACACGGGATTCGCAGGCAAGGCCGGACGGTCTTTCCATAGCTCATTGAGCAGGTCCATGTCCGTACGCAACCTGGCTCCACGCGCATACAACTTGCTGGCCAGACTGCGGGAAGAAGCAACGGCCAGCACGGCACCATCGACTGCAACGACACTTTCAGAGCCAGCCTGTTCGGCGAGCCATTCCAGAGGGCCTTGCTGACCGGGAAGCAGCTTGACCAGTTCTATACCGCTGCCCGCCAACTCCTTGGTCGCCTGCTCCCAGTAACGACTGTCAGCCCAGACACCGGCAAAGTCCTGAGTGATGATCAACGTCCCCACGGAGCCATGGAAACCGGAAAGCCATTGCCTTCCTTGCCAGTAGCCGGGCAGATATTCGGAGAGATGGGGATCGGCCGATGGCACCAGATAGGCATCGATCTGTTCCCGACTCATCAAGGCGCGTGTCTGCGCCAAACGTTCTGCCACTCCTGTGGATTGCGTACTCATTGACTCTCCTGACCCGATTTAATCGCTATATCGGGTCAGATAATGGAGCACCAATCAAGACTGAGCAACCGCCCAGAATGCAGGCTGGATCAATGAAGCACGAATCAGCTCGGCAGCGCGGTCGATATCCTGCTCGCTGGTGAAACGCCCCAGGCTCAAGCGAATGGTCTGGCCCGCCGCCTGTGCGCTGTGCCCAAGCGCCAGCAGCACGTGCGAAGGTGTGTTCTTCGCGGAGTTGCAGGCCGACGTGGAAGAAAAAGCCAGGCCGTTGCCAAGGGCAGCAATATTGAGATCGTTCTTGCCGAAGGTCAGGCTCAAGGTGTGCGGGATACGTTGAGCAGGGCTGCCATTGATTCGTACACCCGCAATATCAGCCAGGTGATCACGCAGACGCAGGCTCAAGCGCTCGATATGGGCGATCTCCTCCTCAAGAGAGTCAGCCGCCAGCGCGAAGGCTGCGCCCATTCCGGCAATCTGGTGGGTCGCAAGGGTTCCCGAACGCAGGCCGTATTCATGGCCACCGCCATGGATCTGGGCCAGGACACGCTGCTCGGCACGTGGGCCGACATACAGGGCGCCAATACCTTTGGGGCCATAGATCTTGTGCGCCGAAAACGACATCAGGTCCACTGCAAGCCCGGCAAGGTTGATCGCCAGCTTGCCAGCGCCTTGAGCGGCATCGACATGAAACAAAGCTCCGTGCTCGCGAACCCGTTTGCCAATCTCGGCGATGTCGTTGACGGTCCCCAGCTCGTTGTTGACCAGCATCAAGGACACCAGGAAGGTATTGTCGCGCAGTGCCGCACTGACAGCCTCAGCGGTGATCAGGCCATCGGCGTCGGGCGCAAGGTAGGTGACTTCGTAACCGCCGGCCTCCAGTTGCTGGGCGGTATCGAGAATGGCTTTATGTTCGATCTGGCTGGTAATGATATGCCCGCCGGATCTTGCCGTGCGCAACGCATGCTCCTGGGCAACGCCCTTGAGCGCCAGGTTATTGGACTCGGTCGCACCGGACGTCCAGATAATCTGCCCGGCCTGCGCCCCTACCAGCCCAGCCACCTGCTCGCGAGCGTATTCGACTGTCAGGCGCGCCTGTTGGCCATATGAATGAGAACTGGAAGCAGGATTACCGAAATTGCCCGTTAGCCCCAGACACTTGACCATCACCTGAATCACGCGCTCGTCCACAGGTGTGGTGGCAGCGTAATCGAAATACAGCGCAGAATTTTGCATGTACAGCCCTCTGAATTGCCCAGCCCGGCATCCCGAACTGCTTACATGATCGACATATCCCTTCGATCCGGTCCAAACCCTGAGATGCCATTCTCAAAGCCCGCTACGTTACAGATCACGGGGTCCATGATGCATGAAAGCATATAGAACCAAAAATTATAAATTATTATTTATATATTCTTTTTAAGAATAAAAAGGTATAGCCTTCCAGATGCAGATTGTCCGAGACGACCTATGCTCAGCGCTTCGGTCAGCTCTGTAAAAACTTTACACCCTCTGTTCTGTAAACACGCCTAAAAAATGACACCGCCCCCTTATGAGGCACGTGCTGTTTTTTTGACCCTGTTTGAAATCAACAACTTAATTATTTCATGAAACTGTTTATCAACTATTTAACAGAAAGCTGACGAAATAATTTGACAGAATGGCTGACGCTACCAATATATAGGACTGTCAGACCCATCCTGGACTTTACGTAAATGCCACAGAGCAAAACGCAGGATCGGGTCAAGCCGTAACATCTGTTCTGCCCACACGACGTTAGTTGTTTCCACGGAGCCTTGTTCTGGCCCCGCTGGATGTCTGTTGACTCATGCCCTCCTTGAATTTACTGAACGTGTTCGGTGTGGCGGTAGCTTTGTCTGAAGCAATCGTTTCACTGGAACAGATTCGTTCAATCAGGCCAGCGTGGGTGTCATTTGCATCAGTACTCCAGCTCGAATCCACAGATTCGGGCGGTAGCGTGCCCAGACATCAAGTAACTCTACAAACCAGGCCAGCAGTTTCGCTTTTGGTTTTTCGCCACCACCTGAACAAAGGTGTAACTGAAATGCCACTTCTACCCGCATTCGATGCACAGCACGTTCAACAGTTGGCCAACGATATAGATGCAAATGGATTTACTACCCTCAAAAACATATTAAGCAGCACCGACCTTGAGCAACTGCGGGACTTTACCGACAGCCGGGCCGCGAAACACCCGGGCGAGTACTTCGCCTATCACGGTGAAACTGCACTGGGCGAAAGCTTGCTGGCCAGCCTCTGGTCAGACCCTGAATTCAAACAGCTGATGGCCGGCCTCTACCGGCATGCTGCCCGGCAGGAAAGCCCAAGCGAGCAGATATTCCCTGTATTGCGCTGCATCCAGGGCTCTCAGGGAATACGCGAGTCCAACTGTTTTCACTTCGACGCCAGCCTGGTCACCGCATTGATTCCGATCTACATCCCGGTCGACGGTGAAGAATGCGGCGACCTGATGCTGTTCGCCAACGCGCGCAAACTGCGCAGTAACGTCGCGCGTAATGTCGTCGAGAAAGCACTGTTGCAGAACCGCTTCAGTCGCTGGATGACCTGCATCGCCATCAATCGGGGCTGGCTCGCTCCGAAAGTGTTGAAACTGGAACCCGGCAATATCTATCTGTTCTGGGGCTATCGCTCCTTGCACGCCAACCAGCCATGCAGTCCAGGGTTGAAACGAGCCACAGCCATCCTGCATTTCGGCGATCCCCACAGCGGCAGCACAGCCACCCGCCTGATCCTGGGTATCAACCAGGGTCGGGCGGCACGTGTCAGCGCCCAGACCAGCGTCTCCCCTCCAGAAACGACCGCCCGCCAGCCCTGATGGCTGGCGCTCATGTCCGCAACATCACGATTCGACGAACAGACATGGAGGTTTCGATGATTAACGTAACCAAGACTTACCTGGGTGATATCGACAAGTTCAAGGCGTATGTCGAGGGTATCTACGCACGAGGCTGGCTGACCAATCACGGGCCACTGGTAGGCGAGCTGGAGAGCCGGCTCAAAGACTACCTGGGGGTCAAGCACATCATCCTGACCAACAATGGCACCCTGGCGTTGCAAGTCGCCTATCGCGCCCTTGGCCTGAGCGGCAGCGCCGTGACCACGCCTTTCAGCTTTGTCGCGACCACCAGCTCTCTGCAATGGGAAGGTATCCGGCCGATCTTCGCGGATATCGACCCCCATACCTGGAACATCTCGGCCCGGCACATCGAAAGCTGCATCACCGACGACACCAGCGCGATTGTCGGCACCCATGTGTTCGGCAACCCTTGCGCAGTCGATGCAATCGAGCAGATAGCCCGCAAGCACCGGCTCAAGGTGGTCTATGACGGCGCCCATGCATTCGCGGTGCGCCATGCCGGTCAGTCCGTGCTCAACCGGGGCGACATCAGCACCCTGAGCTTCCATGCGACCAAGCTGTTTCATACCATCGAAGGCGGCGCGATCATCACCAACGATGACGAACTGGCCAGACGCGCCTACCTGCTGTGCAACTTCGGTATCGCCGATGTCGACAAGATCGACGGCATTGGTATCAACGCCAAGCTGAATGAGTTCTCGGCAGCCATGGGGCTGTGCATTCTGGACAATATCGAGAACATCCTCGAAGAACGCGCCGAAATCGCCCATCGCTACAGCTCGCGCCTGGAAAGCTATCTGGATCTTCAGCAGCCCGAAGCCGATAGCGAGTTGAACCACAGCTACTTCCCGGTAGCCCTGCAGGACGAACAGCACCTGCTCAAGGTGCGTACTGCGCTCAACGCCCGCAGTATCAACCCGCGTCGCTATTTTTACCCGTCTCTGGACACCCTTGAATACCTTCAGCCACAACCAGGGCAACCCGTATCACGGGCCTTGAGCGAGCGAGTGCTGTGCCTGCCCATTTACCCAGGCCTGCCGCGTGACGATCAGGACAGGGTCATTCATACCCTGATCGAAGAATGCAGCCTGGGCAACGTGAGCTACCAAAGCCCCGCCATTGCTCAGGTCATCTGATGCCCATGTTCAGCAAACGCTCCGTCATCGGTAATACCGCGCTGAATTACGCCGGGCAGGCTTATGTGATGCTGGTGGGAATTCTGATCATGCCGTTCTACCTCGGCCATCTTGGCGCCGAGGCGTATGGCCTGATCGGTTTTTTCACCGTCATGCAGGCCTGGCTGCAATTGCTCGATGCCGGTCTTTCACCCAGCCTTGTGCGTGCCGTAGCCCAGCATCAGGGAGCGCCAGCCAGCGAAAGGCACCAAGGACGGATACTGCGCTCGTTCGAGATCATGTTTCTGCCGCTGGCGCTCCTGAGTGCCCTGGCTGTCTACGCCGCCAGCCCATGGATTGCGATGCACTGGCTCAATGCCCAGGAGTTGCAGCCCCAGACGCTCATCAACTGCATCGGCCTGATGGGCGTGGTCATCGCCCTGCGTCTGTATTCGACGCTGTACAAGAGTGGAATCCAGGGGCTTGAGCAACATGCCTGGCTCAATGCCGTAAACATCATCATCGCGACCCTGCGTTACTTCGGCGGGCTGTTGCTGGTGAGCAGCTTCTCTCAGGACCCGCAGGATTTCTTTGAGTTTCAGGTCGTTGTCGCCGCACTCGAAACCCTGATATTCGCTACCAGAGCCTGGCGTCAGATGCCGGTTGCACACTGGCTTACCGGCATCGACTGGCAACTGGTCAAACCGATCATTCCATTCGCCGCCAGCATCTCCCTGAGCAGCGTGCTGTGGATCGTGCTGACCCAGATCGACAAGGTGCTGCTCTCGGAAATACTGCCCCTGGATCAATACGGATATTTCTCGCTGGTGGCGCTGATTACGACCGGCATCATGATGCTGACCAACCCGCTGGTGCAGGCTTTGCTGCCGCGCCTGACGGTACTGGTGGCCGAAGATCGTCATCAGGACATGCATGCCTTGTTTCTGGCGGCCAACCGTTTTGTCTGCACGTTTCTGTTTCCGTTGGCCGCCATTGTCGCAGTGCATGCAGAACCGCTGATCTATGCCTGGACCGGCGATCAGGCCGCCGCTCAATGGGGGCGTTCGGTTCTGTGCTGGTACGCACTGGGCAGCGCAATCATGGCAGCCAGCGCTTTCCAGTTCTATCTGCAATACGCCTATGGGCAGATGAGATTGCACATCTGGTACAGCGTCATTTCCGCCGTGATCACGGTGCCCGTCATGTTTGTCGCGATTCATTACCAGGGAGCCTACGGCGCAGCGCTGGCCTTCTTTTCCCTGCGGGTCGTGTCGTTCGCGATCTGGCCAATGATCGTTCACCAGCATCTGGCCCCAGGCATTCATGGGCAATGGCTGCGCGACATCCTGCGAATCAGTGCGATGACCGCCATCGGGCTGATCTGCAGCGAGCCGGTGTTTCGCATGATCTCTGAGCAAAGCCGCACAACCGTGCTTCTGGGGCTCGCCGCCAGTGGCTTCATCACCCTGACGCTGGTAGCGGCAAGCTACAAACCGCTGGCGATGAGGATCTACATCTTGTTCAGCAAACCGAGTACATGAGCCATGGATGCCACTGTAAAAAATACGCGCCCTGCCAATGCCGAACCGTTATTGAGCATCATCTGCCCGGCTTACAACCAGGAAGCGTTCATCACCCAGACGCTGGATGGCTTCCTGTCTCAGCAGACGAGCTTCAGCTATGAAATCCTGATCAATGACGACGCCTCCACCGACGGTACCGCGCAGATCATTGCGCAATACGCCAAGCGCTACCCGACGATCATTCGCCCGTTTTATCAGGAGGAGAATCAGTACCGCCAGGGCAAACCCTGTGTCCCGGAACTGTTCGCCAAGGCTCGCGGCCGCTATATCGCCTATTGCGAAGCCGATGATTACTGGACCGATCCGCGCAAGCTGCAATTGCAGGTGGACTTTCTCGAAAGCCATCCCGATTACGTCATCACCTATCACGACGCCATAGCCTTCGATGAGCACGGCCAATATGGCATCCAGTTGCAAGGCAGTCTGCGGGCCGACGCCACGGCCCTAGAGTTACAGATGGCGCGGCGGATCTCCACGTTGACGGTCTGCTTTCGCAATGTGTTCTCCAGCATGCCGCCCGAACTCAAACCGCCGATTGCCCCCCTCAACGACCTGTGCTGGTGGTCGTTGCTGGGCGCTTTCGGCAAAGGCAAGTTCATCGCCGAGATCAAACCCGCCGCTTACCGGCTGCACCCCGGCGGGATCTTTTCCATGCGCACCAACAAGCGAAAGATCCACATGAGCCTGCTGACCTGTTCAAGCCTGGCCAACTACTACAACCGGCTGGGTAATCAGCAGTTGTATGAGCACTTTCTGATGCAAGTGGTCAGCCTTTCGCTGTCGGCTCTGGTGCCTCGCAACAAGTTTCAGGCGCTGCTGATGGTGGCACGCAACTTCATCGTCAACTTGGGCAAGAGGCTGATGCCTTCAAGCGGCAAGCACCATGTTCAGTAATGTGCTGGTGGTCTGCGTGGGCAACATCTGCCGCAGCCCCATGGCCGAAGCCCTGTTCCGCCACCGCCTCTCTTCACCCGGCGTACTGATCCATTCGGCGGGGATCGGCACGATGCCGGGCTCGTCCATCGATCCACTGGCAAAAACCGTATTGCAGGCTCATGGCGTCCCGACGCGCCGCCATGAAGCCCGTCAGGTGAGTCGGCAACTGCTGCGTCAGGCAGATCTGATCCTGCTGATGGAGCAGCCACACATTCTCAACATTCTGAAACTGGCGCCGGAAGTACGTGGCAAGACGTTTCTGATCGGCAAGTGGCAACAAAAGCAAGAAATAGCCGACCCCTACCGGGGGCCCCAGTCAGCCTTTGAAAAGACCTATGAGCATCTCTCGCGATGCGTCGACGACTGGCTTCCTTATCTTCAGTCAGGAGAAACAAGATAAATGACCGTCATGAACCGTTCTTCCCTGGATTACTACCAGGACACCCGGGTCGATTTGGCAACTATCTTGCGCATGCTGTTCGACCACAAGGGACTGATCATCTGGATCGTCAGCCTGTTCTTCATGGTCGGCCTGGCCTACGCGATTCTTGCCACACCGATTTACCAGGCCAACGCCATGATCCAGATCGAACCCAAGAAAGTCGGGATCGAAGGCACACCGGAGGTCAGCAACAAACCCATGTCGGTTTCCCAGGCCATGACTGAAATCGAGCTGATCAAGTCACGGGCATTGCTGGGCAAGGTCGTCGACGACTTGAAACTCAATCTGATCCAGAAGCCCAAGGTTCTCCCGGTATTTGGTCCTTACCTGTATCGCACCTTCAAACCGGAATACGAAGGTGCTCTGGCAGAACCTCTGCTGGGGCTGGATCAATACGCCTGGGGCGGCGAGAAGATCGACGTCTTTCAACTGGAGGTCCCCGAAGACCTGCTGGGCGAAGACCTGACGCTGATGGCAGGCAAGCCCGGCACCTTCTCTCTGTATGACAAAGACCACAACCTGTTACTCAACGGTGCCACCAATCGGACCGTCGAAGGCCACGGCGTAAAGATTCAGGTCGCGAATCTGCTGGCGCGTCCAGGCACGGAGTTCACCGTCTCACGGCTGCGGACTTTGAGTGCGGCACTGATTTACCAGAATCGCCTGAAGATCACCGAAGCCGGCAAGGACTCGGGGATCATTTACCTGTCCATCGAGGACGAGGACGCCAAACAGGCTAATGAAATCCTCAACGAAGTCAGCCGCCTGTACGTCCGGCAGAACGTCGAGCGCAGTTCGGCCGAAGCCGCACAGCGCCTGGAGTTCCTGCGCTCGCAGTTGCCGATGGTACGCAAGCAACTGGAAGAGTCGGAAGTGGCCTTGAACAACTTCCAGACCAGCGCCAAGTCGGTGGACCTGAGCATCGAAACCAAAGGTGTGCTCGATCAAGTGGTCAAGCTCGACTCGATGATGTCGGAACTCAAGCTCAAGCGTGTAGAGCTGGAACGGCTCTATACCCGTGAACATCCGACCTATCGCAGCCTGATGAGCCAGATGACCCAACTGGAGCAACAGAAACAAGGGCTGCTTAAAAAGATCGAAGCGTTACCCCTTACCCAACAGGAACTGCTGCGTCTGACCCGTGACATGCAGGTCACCAGCCAGACCTACACCCTGATGCTCAACAAGAGCCAGGAGCAGGACATTCTGCGTGCTGGCAGCATCGGTAACGTGCGAGTGATCGACAACGCCGACACCAACGTCGAAAAGCCGGTCAAGCCGATGAAAAAGCTGATCGTGCTCATCGCTACGCTGCTCGGGGCACTGGTGGCCATCACCATCATATTTGTTCGCCAGGCGTTCTATCGCGGCGTGGAAAGCGCAGAGTTCATCGAAAACATCGGCATGCCGGTCTACGCCTCGCTCCCCTACTCCCGCCAGCAGGAACGCCTGGAGAAAAACCTGCAAAGCCGCTCCACCAGCAAGGAATCGAAGCTGCTGAGCATCGCCGCGCCGACCGAACTGGCCATAGAGTCTCTGCGCAGCCTGCGTACCAGCCTGCACTTCGCCATGCTCGAAGCCCGCAACAACGTGCTGATGATCTCCAGCCCGTCTCCCGGCGCAGGCAAGTCGTTTGTCTCAAGCAACCTGGCAGCGATCATCGCCCAGACCGGCAAGCGAGTGCTGCTGATCGATGCCGACATGCGCAAGGGTTATCTGCACCGGGTATTGGGCCTGCAACCCAAGCACGGCCTGTCCGACACCCTGGCTGCGCGCCTGCACTGCACCGAAGTGATCAACCATACCCAGATTCGTCATCTGGATTTCATTTCATGCGGGTTCGCAGCGCCCAACCCTTCGGAACTCTTGATGCATGACAACTTCAGCAAAATGCTCAACGAGCTTTCACCGCTGTATGACCTGATCCTGGTCGATACCCCACCCATCCTTGCGGTAACCGATGCAACCCTGGTGGGTCGCCAGGCTGGCACCTGCCTGCTGGTCGCGCGTTTCGGCCTGACCACGATCAAGGAGATCGAGGCCTGCAAACGCAGGCTGGGTCAGAACGGCATTCTGATCAAAGGTGCCATTTTCAATGCCGTGGTGCGCAAGGCATCGAGCTCCGATTACGACTGCGCCGCTTATGGCTACAGCTACAACCCGGTTCAAAAATGAAATAACCCAAGCAGCCCCATCACTCACGCCATCCACCTAAAGGAGTTACACATGGCCAGGACCATAGCAATGATGCAGCCATACCTGTTCCCCTATCTGGGTTACTTTCAGCTCATCGCAGCCGCAGATGTCTTCGTCCTGGGCGACGATCTGCAATATATCCGGGCAGGCTGGGTCAATCGGAACCGGATCCTGAGCAACGGCGAAGCCAGACTGATTACCTTCCCGCTGAAAAAGGACAACTTCGCGCTGCCGATCATGAAGCGTCATCTGGTCGATAACTTCAGCGACGAAGCCAACCGCATCATCAGCCTGATTACCCAGAGCTATCGCAAGGCACCCTACTTTGCAGAGGTGATGCCGTTGATCGAGCGCCTGATCCGCTTCCCGCAGCAGAACCTTGCCCTGTATGCCGAACACTCCATCCGCGAATTGTGCGCGTACCTGCAGATCATCACGCCGATCCTGCGCGGCTCCGATCTGAAGCTCGTGTCATGCACAGACAAGCAGGACCGGGTCATCAATATCGCGCACACCTTCTCGGCAACCACCGTCCTCAACCCCATTGGCGGCATGGAGCTGTACGACCGCGATCACTTCGCACACAACGGCTTGCTGCTGCGTTTTTTCAAGATGGACCCGATCGTCTATTCGCAGTCTGCCCACCCTTTCGTGGCCAATCTGTCGATCATCGATGTGCTGATGTTCAATAGCCTGGAGCGCATTCAGGAGTTGCTGAGACGTTACAGCGACAACGAAATCGTGGCCGCGAACGACCCTTACATCCAGATCGGGACGGAAGCGGTATCGACCCTGTCTCCACAACATGCAGTGGAGTGACATCATGCCTACATCCCAAAGCCCCGCACGCTGGTACCTGATCCAGACCAAACCCCGGCAGGAAGGCCGGGCGCAGGAGCACTTGCAACGCCAGAATTTCGAGTGCTATCGACCGCTGACCGCCAGCGACAACAGAAAGCGCATCGGCAAGGCCGAAGAAGAGTTGTTTCCGGGCTATCTGTTCATTCGCATGCATCAGGTGCATGACAACTGGTACCCGATTCGCTCAACCCGCGGAGTGGCGCGCATCGTGACGTTCGGAGGTCATCCGGTGCCGGTTCAGGATCATCTGATCGAACAGATTCGCCAGCGCCTGCTGATCCCCAAGCCCAGAGCGATGTATGCCCAGGGTGACCATGTGTTGGTGACCACTGGCGGTTTCTGTGATGTCGAAGCGATTTTCCTGGCCGCCGACGGGACCGAGCGTGCAGTGATCCTGCTCAACCTGCTGCAACGCCAGCAGAAAGTGGTGATCCCCCTCAGCAGCCTGTCGCCGATGCAGGCCAGGGCCTGAACCCAACCGCCGTCGCGGCCAAGGCCCCTCCCACAGAATGATGTGGGAGGGGCCTTGGCCGCGACAGGGCAAAACGGCATCGGCCGCCATCCCCCCCCCGACCAACCCCGGAACCTCACCATGATCAACCGAACCACACTGGTGACGCTCACCTATGGTGACCGTTTCAAATACCTGCACACGCTGGTCAGTCGCTCGCTGGAAAGCCCGCAGATAGAGCGTGTCATTATCGTCAGCAATGCTTCAGTGGCACCTCTGGAGTCCTTGAGCAACAAATGGCCCGGCCAGGTACAGGTGATCTATCTGCCCGACAACACCGGCTCGGCCAATGGTTATGCAGTGGGAATAAAAGCTGCGCTGGATGCCGGGGCCGAGTACATCTGGCTGATGGACGATGACAATGCTCCGACCATCCATGCCATTTCGATCCTGCATAAGTACCTGCATCAGCGTGAACAGATCGATGGCAAGGACAAGGCTGCGGTGCTGGGATTTCGTCCGACCCACCAGGCCGACATTGCCTCTGGGGTGCCGCAGCGTTTCGCCATCCAGCGGCGCTCGAGCTTTTTCGGTTTTCATATCGCGCAACTGCCCTACAAGATCTGGCGGCGCTTGCCCTGGGGCCGGCCTCAAGCCCTGCAAGGCACACCACTCATGGTGCAACTGCCCTTTGCAACCTACGGCGGCTTGCTGGCCCATCGCAGCCTGTACCAGAAGATCGGGCTGCCGCTGGATGCCTTGAAGCTGTATGCCGACGACAGCGAATACACCTGGCGCATCACGGCAGGTGGCGGGCGGATTTTCCTGGTGCCCGAAGCCTTGCTCGATGACCTGGAAGACTCCTGGAACATCAAGGCCCGCAGCAGCAATATCTATGAAAACTACCTGCTGGGCGGCTCGGACCTGCGTGCGTATTACGGTGCGCGCAATCAGGCCTGGTTCGACAAGAATATCTGGGCTTCCTCATCGCTGCTCTATCGGCTCAATCGCTGGATATTCTTCTGCCTGCTGAGGCTGATTGCCCGCCGCTGCGATGCCGAAAAACGCCTGAACCTGATCGAAAAAGCCATACGTGACGGAGAAGCCGGCGTGCTGGGCCTGAACAGGACGTATCCACTATGAAGATCCTGTTCATCAGCAGCCTTTATGCCCCGGATATCGGTGGTGGCGCCGAGATCATCCTGCAACGCATGGTCGAAGGCCTGCAGCAACGCGGCCATGGCGTGACAGTGCTGTGTACGACCGCCAAGGCCGGGCTGCACATGGATGCGCTCAACCAGATCAAGATTTATCGCGCAGGCCTGCACAACACCTACTGGCATTTCACGGCACAACGGCCAGGACGCCTGGCCCGACTTGGCTGGCACCTGCGTGATCGCTACAACCCCGGCATGCGCGACCATGTAAAGCGCGTACTGGAACTGGAGCAGCCCGATCTGGTGATGTGTCACAACCTTACGGGCTGGTCAGTCTCGGCCTGGGATGAAATCAGCCTGGCTGGTCTTCCGGTCGTGCAGGTCTTGCATGACATGTACTTGCTTTGCCCAAGCAGCACCATGTTCAAGAAAGGCCATAGTTGCCAAAAACAGTGCGGGCTCTGCACGCGGTTTCGCACAGGCCACGACGAACGCTCCTCGCAAGTGGACGCGGTGGTCGGCGTCAGTCGCTTCCTGCTCAACAGCATGCAGGAAAAGGGATATTTCAGGGGCGCTAAAAGCCATGTCGTCTATAACGCCAGCCCTTGCCCGCTCAATGATCCGCAAGCCCGTACAACTGAGCCCGATGCCCCGCTGCGCTTCGGTTATATCGGCACCTTGTCGGACCCCAAAGGCGTCGGCTGGCTGATCGATCAATTCCAGCACCTGCCGTTCAACGCCACCTTGCAGATCGCCGGGCGCGGGCAGATCAATGACGAGCAACGTTTCAAGGCGATGGCTACATCCCCGAACATCAGTTTTGTCGGTTACCAGAACCCCGAGGCGTTCTACAGCCAGATCGATGTCGCCATCGTGCCGTCCCTGTGGAACGAGCCGTTCGGCATGGTCGCCGTGGAAGCCTGTGCCCACTCCCGCCCGGTCATCGCCAGCCGTATGGGCGGTCTGACCGAGATCATCAAGGATCAGTTCAACGGCCTGCTGTGCAGCCCCGATGACCCGGACTCGCTGGGGCTGGCCATGCTCAAACTGCATCAGCAGCCCAGGCTGCTGGCACGCCTTGGCGCTCAGGCACGTAGCAGTGTCGCCGGTTTTCTGAGCCTGGAACTGATGCTGGACCAGTATGAAAGCATCCTGATCCAGACCCTGCAGGACCGGATCACATTGCCCCGGCTGCACTCCTTGCCCGATACCGCGTAGTGACATCCATCGGCCCGTGCCCCACTGAGCAAGTGCTCCGGACCGTGCCTCTTCATTGAGACAACCCATGTCAAAAACACCTGCATCCTGTTGGCGAAAACTGTTGATGGTTTTCCTGCCGTGGCTGCTGTCGATCCGTATTGCACAGGGAGAAGAGACTTTCATCATTGGTGTCGACACCCAGTTGATGAATGACAACGGCTCTTCGGCCAAGGTCTTGAGACTGCTGGAGGAAGCAGGGGTCAATTCGGTCAGGGACGACGCCTACTGGACCACGGTCGAACCCCGGCGCGGCTTTATGCGGATCGATCCGGCCTGGCGAGAGTACTTGAGCAAGACTCAGGAACACCACCTGAGACCCTTGCTGGTGCTGGGTTACGGAAACCCGTTTTACGAAAACTATGCCAAGCCTCGCCAGCCGCCCGTCAGCCTGGCATTCGGCAACTACGTCAGCTTTGTCAGCCGGGAGCTGGCCGACAGCGTCGATCTCTACGAAATCTGGAATGAGTGGGACCGGGACAACCCGGTCGATGCCTGGGCCACCAAGGACTACAACAATCTGATCGAAGAAACCGTCACACGCATCCGTAAACAGAAACAGCCGGTGACGATACTGGCCGGTGCGGTGACCAGCCTGGGCATGGACCTCGGGTTCGCCGACAGGCTGATCCAGAACGGCCTGCTGAATCAGGTCGACGGGCTGTCGTTGCATCCTTACGTGCATTGCCGCCACGAAGAACGCCACACGCCCGAACGCTGGATCGCCTGGCTGCGCTGGATCGATGCCGATCTCAGAACCCTGGCAGCGCGCCCCGTGCCGTTGTACCTGACGGAAATGGGCTGGCCCACCAATACCGGCAAATGCGGCATCAGCGAACAGACCCAGGCGGCCTTTCTGGCCCGAAGTTTTTTCCTGGCCCAGACCGTGCCGGACATCAAGGGGCTGTGGTGGTACGGCCTGATCGACAGCGGTCGGGACGGCAATGACCCGCAGCAGAACTTCGGCCTGCTCAAGTATGACCTGAGCCTCAAACCGGCCTACCTGACGCTCAAGGCCATCAGCAGCACGATTCTCGAATACCGCTATGACGCCGACAAAAGCCGCGAACTCGACAGCACCTATCTACTGAGATTCGCCAAGGGTGCAGAACAGATACTGGTGGCCTGGACCACCGGCGTACCGAGGCTGACCCACGTGGAAGCCAGCAGCATGCAGCACGGCACCGTGCGAATGATCGACAGTGGCCAGCCCGAAAAGGGCCAGTTCGACACCGATATCCCCTGGAACTGCAATGACTCGCGCTGTTCGGCCCAGGTTCCCATCGATGAGTTTCCAAAAATAATCAGTCTGGGCACAAGACCAGCGCTATTCGCTCACGACGCACACTGAAGGGATAAATCACTTTGTGGGAGGCAGCTTTCTGGCGACTTCAGACGCAGTTTATCTGCCGGTTTTCAGGCCTTTTTCGCCAGCAAGCTGCCCCCCACAGGTTTTGTTTGTGCCTCAACTGATCAGCATCAGTACGTCAAGCGAACACACACCACCCACTACCTTGCAGGATGCACTTAATGATTTTTATCAATGCCCGATTTCTTACCCAGGAAATAGGCGGGGTTCAGCGCTTCGCAGAGCAGTTATGCCTGGCACTCAAGGAAATACGCAACGATGTGGTTTTTGTCTCTCCGCACGGAATCAAGCGCCATGAAAGCGCCAAGGCGCTGGAAGTGCGTTGCATCGGTCGCAATAGCGGCCATCTGTGGGAGCAGTTCGACCTGCCGCTGTACCTGCGCCGCCAAGGCAGCCCGCTGTTGCTCTCGACCTGCAGCACCGGGCCGATGTTGTACAGCAATCAGATTGCAACGCACCACGACATCACCTATGCACGCTTCCCGCACAGCTACACGCGAATCTTCAGGACCGTCTACCGGATCATCACCCCGATCATGCTTTCGCGAATCAAGACCCTGGTGACCAGCAGCAGTTTTTCCAAGGGCGAGATTTCCAGGTTCTACGGCTTCCCGGAAAAGAAAATCCTGGTCCTGCCCGCAGCAGTCAGCGAGTCGTTCACACCTCAGCCTCCCACTGAAGACGTCGGTAAATACCTGCTGGCAGTCTCCTCCCCCAGTGCGCACAAGAACTTCCATCGCATGATCCAGGCCTTCATGAGCCTGCGCGGCCATGAAGATGTCCAGCTGCACATCGTCGGCGGTGCCCATGGTGTATTTGCAGACCCGGACCTGCAACGCCTGGCCTGCCGGGACCCGCGTATCCGCTTTCTGGGACGGCTCAGCGATGCCGAACTGATCAGTCAATATCAGGGCGCAACCGCCTTCGTGTTCCCGTCACTGTACGAAGGCTTCGGGATTCCACCGCTGGAAGCGCAAGCCTGCGGTTGCCCGGTGTTGGCAGCCAATGCCGCATCGATTCCTGAAGTGCTGCAAGCCAGTGCCCTGTATTTCGACCCTCTGGATGTCAGCCACATGGCTGCCGCCATGCAGCGTGTGCTGATCGATGAACCGCTGCGCAAGGCATTGCGTACCCAAGGCTTGCACAACGTGACGCGCTTTTCGTGGGAAAGCTCGGCCAAGCGTCTGTCACAACGCATCGATGCCCTGCTGGGCTCATGCCCTCAACACGCCGCCAATACCCGCTCCGTGTCGGAATCCCCTTCGGGAAAAAGCTGAATCTCAATAAAACTGCCACGCCAAGACGCGATCAGCCTGCGCCTGAAGTAGAGCGAGCTACAGAGCAAGGAATCTCCATGAGAATTGCTATCGTCCACGACTGGCTGGTGACTTATGCCGGTGCCGAGCGCGTGCTGGCTTCACTGATAAACATCTGGCCAGAAGCCGACCTGTTTGCGGTCATCGACTTTCTCAGCGACGAAGACCGCGCCCATCTGGGCGGCAAGGTCGCCAGGACCACCTTTATCCAGAATCTGCCAGGAGCCAGAACCCGATATCAGCGCTATCTGCCATTGATGCCGCTGGCCATCGAGCAACTGGATCTGTCGGAGTATGACTTGATCATCAGCAGCAGCCATGCCGTGGCCAAGGGTGTGCTCACCGGACCGGACCAGTTGCACGTCAGCTATATCCACTCGCCGATTCGCTATGCCTGGGACCTGCAGCATCAATACCTGCGCGAATCGGGCCTGAACAAGGGCCTCAAGGGCAAACTGGCGCGCCTGGTGCTGCACTACATACGTATGTGGGATCAACGCACTTCAACCGGCGTCGATGATTTCATCGCCAACTCCCGCTTCATTGGCGCCAGGATCCGCAAGGCGTACCGCCGTGAATCCACCGTGATCTACCCGCCAGTGGACACACAGAATTTCACCTTTCAGGAAGGTACTCGACAGAACTATTACTTCACCGCCTCACGCATGGTGCCCTACAAGCGTTTGCCGATGATCATCGAAGCCTTTGCCGCCATGCCGGACAAGCAACTGGTGGTGGTGGGCGATGGCCCGGACATGGCCAAGGCCCAGGCCATCGCCAGCAAGGCACCCAACGTCCGGCTGCTGGGTTTCCAGCCAGCGGCCGTACTGCTTGAACACATGCGCGCTGCAAAGGCTTTCGTGTTCGCGGCCGAAGAGGATTTCGGCATCAGCCCGGTGGAGGCTCAGGCCTGCGGCACACCGGTGATTGCCTTCGGCAAGGGCGGCGTGCTGGAAACCGTCCACGGGCTGGACCAACCTCACCCCACCGGCGTGTTCTATCGGCAGCAGAACGTGGCATCGCTGATCGCCGCCGTGGCCGAATTCGAGTCCGCGCAATCGCTCATCAGTGCCCAGGCCTGCCGTGCCAACGCCGAGCGCTTCTCGGTCCGGCGTTTTGAACAGGAAATGCTGTCGTTCGTCGAGAGCCGCCTGAGCGCCACGCAGTTGACCCAACTGCCGACCCGGCACTGGCTGAATCCGAACAGTGCGAGCCTGATCAACAGCGAAGTGTCGCCCCGAGTCGTTCCAGCCGAATCCGTTTGAGCGAGCCCACTAAATGCGCACCCCAGTCCGCGGCATCCTGCATGCCCACCAATCAGCCTTGTCAGTGGCTCATCGTCTGCTGGATCTGACAATCATTGTGCTGATCGGCTATTGGCAGAGTCAGCAACAACCGGCCGCCAGCAGCGCCGAAGTCTGGTTCCAGATCATCCTGGCCGTGCTGGTTTTCCATTGGCTGAGCGAGTTTCACCAACTCTATGGATCATGGCGCGGCGAACGCATCCTGCGGGAGCTGGCCAAGGTCTTCAATTACTGGGCACTGACGTTCGTTATTCTGCTGTCCGTAGACTATTTGCTGCTCAGCAGTTTCCGGATGCCCGATAACAGCCACATGACCTGGTTCGCGCTGGTATTGGCAGCCTTGTGCGGTTACAGGCTGCTGATTCGCAGGGTCCTGCACGGTTTGCGGCGTCACGGTTTCAATACCCGGCGCGTAGCGATTGTCGGCACCGGCCAGGTCGGAGCCCGTCTGGCACAGTCCATTTCCAGCGCGCCGTGGATGGGCCTGAATCTGCTGGGCTTCTACGACTCGCAACCCCGCCAGATGGAACTCAACAACAACGATCATCATGTACCGGTGCTGGGCAATCTCGAACAACTGGTCGACGACGCCCGAGAAGGCAGGATCGACAAGGTTTACATCACTCTGGCATTCAGCGGTGAGCCACACCTGCGTGAGCTGATCACAGGTTTGAGCGACACCACCGCCTCGGTGTACCTGATCCCGGATGTCTTCATGTTCGAGCTGCTGCACGCGCGCAGCGAAAGTATCAATGGCCTGGCCAGCATCAGCATTTTCGACTCGCCCATGGATGGCGCCTGGAGCCTGGTCAAACGGGCCGAGGATATTCTGCTGTCGATCCTGATTCTGCTGTTGATTGCCCTGCCCATGTTGCTGATTGCCATTGCGATCAAGCTGACGTCACCTGGCCCGATCCTGTTTCGCCAGCGGCGCTACGGCCTGGACGGGCGACCGATCATGGTCTGGAAATTTCGTAGCATGAGTGTTCAGGAAAACGGGGCAGTCGTGCGTCAGGCCACACGCAACGATGCGCGCATCACACCGCTGGGGGCTTTTCTGCGCCGGACATCCCTCGATGAACTGCCGCAGTTTCTGAATGTGCTGCGCGGCGATATGTCCATTGTCGGCCCGCGCCCCCATGCCGTGGCGCATAACGAGCAATACCGCAAGCAGGTCAGTGGCTACATGCTGCGGCACAAGGTCAAGCCGGGCATTACCGGCTGGGCACAGATCAATGGCTGGCGCGGCGAAACCGACACGCTGGACAAGATGCAGAAACGTGTCGAATTCGACCTGGAATACATCGAGCACTGGTCGGTCTGGCTGGATCTCAAAATCATCCTGTTGACCCTGTTCAAAGGCTTTCTCAACAAGAACGCCTTCTGACCGGTTCGACAGACCTTACCCCAAACGAAACGAAAGGATTCCGGGCGCCCATACCCGGAGGGAGGTATGTGCGCGCACAAGACATGAACCCGCAGAGAAATGTTGAACAGGGATGCAATGAAATCATCGTGGTGCCAGACGCACCGTCAGCAAGGAACACTCATATGAATCGAAACCTGGTTGTTGTGCTGCTCTCCAGTCTGATCTTGCAGGGATGCGTGTTTGCCCCCGGCCAACACATGACCCCGGGCGATATCACGGCGGATGACCCGAATGGCCCCAAGGCTCAATTGGTCGATATCACCCCCAAAAGCCTGCAACAACAGCAGCAACGCATAGCGTCCAATAGCGTGACGTTACCCGCCGAGCTGCTGAACTATAAAACCCCGGAATATGCGGTCGGTCCGGGCGATACCTTGCTGGTGACGGTTTTCGAGCACCCGGAACTGACCGCTCCAGGTTCACAGGACCAGCTCGACGCCAACACGCGAGAAGTGCTGAGCGACGGCACGCTGTTCTTTCCCTATGTCGGCAAGATCAGGGCCGGTGGCAAGACTGTCAGCCAGATTCGCGAACAACTGCGCATGGGGCTTGCGCCGCAATACACCGAGGTCAAGGTCGATGTGAAAGTGCTGCGCTATAACAGCCAGCGCGTACTGCTCTCGGGCTCGTTCAAGACTCCCGGCCCGCAATCGATCACCAATATTCCCTTGAGCCTGGTGCAAGCAGTCAGCACCGCCGGTATCGACCTGACCGACGCCAACCTTGCCGGGTTGACCCTCAGGCGCGATGGCCGGGACTACTTGATCGATATCGACTCGCTCAACCGCCAGGGCTCGCAACTGAGCAAGATATTCCTCAAGGATGGCGACTACCTGCACCTCAACAGCAACTCCAAAAACAAGATCTATGTGCTGGGAGAAGTGCGTAACCCGCAGGTCATTTCTTTCGGCACCACCAGCGTGACATTGCTTGAAGCCCTGGGCAGCTCCGGCGGCCTGAGCCCGGAAACCGCCAATGGCGACGCGGTCTACGTGATTCGCGGCGTCGAGAACCAGGCCAATGCGGTGTCCACGGTCTATCACCTGAAAGCTGAAAAACCCACTGCCTACCTGCTGGCTCGCCAGTTTGAACTCCAGGCTCAGGATGTGGTGTTTGTCGGGCCTGCCAATATCACGCGCTGGAACCGCTTCATCAGCCAACTGCTTGGCTCGGCCAGTGTGGTACAGACAGGCGCAGCCTTCAGGAACTGAAACCCGGCCAGAAGACGTCCCTGCACCGACCCGTGCGGGGATTTTTTTTGCCCGAAGAAACTGTCTGTACAGCAACAGTGGATCAGCACTTGCCTGCTGATTCAGCATCAAAGGGCTGTACCTTTGTCATTGATATAAAAATAAATCCTTTATTTTCAACAGCTTGATAAAAATACAAGGCTGGCACACATGCTGCTTTGCAGGTATACGCTTATCGCAAGGAATTCAGCATGTTGGTCGTTTCGCTTTCAGGCAGCCCCTCCCCCAAATCCCGCTCCGGCGTCGTCCTGGCCCATGCCGGTCGTTGGCTGGAAAATCAGGGCGTCAATGTCACGACGCTTCGCATCCGTGACTTCAAGGCTGAAGACCTGCTCTTCGCCCAGTTCGACAGCCCGCAAGTCCAGGATTTCATTGAAGCCGTCCGCCAGGCCGACGGCCTGCTGATCGGTACGCCGGTCTACAAGGCCTCGTTCTCCGGCGCCCTCAAGACACTGCTGGACCTGCTGCCCGAGCGTGCTCTGCTCGGCAAAGTGGTTCTGCCATTGGCTACCGGCGGCAGCATCGCCCATATGCTGGCCGTGGATTACGCCCTCAAGCCGGTGCTTTCCGCGCTGAAATCACAGGAAGTGCTGCACGGCATCTTCGCCATCGATAGCCAGATCAGTTACAGCGATAACGAGCTGGGCGGTGAGCTGGATGAGATTCTTACCGAACGCCTGCGCGAAGGGCTGGAGCATTTCCTGCTTGGCTTGCAGCATCGGCTCCAGGCCCGCAGAAAACAGCAAGGCGGGCATTTGCAACTGGCGTTGTAGCTGCTTTCGCGAATGAATTCGCACACAGGTTTCATGTGTGTGGGAGCGAATTCATTCGCGAACAATCCCGGACAATGATTTCAGGCCCCGTCGCGAGCAAGCTCCCTCCCACAAAAGCCTAATGTTCAAGCACCAACGGATACAGCGACAGCACCAGCAACGCCGCCATCACGCCATTGAAGATCCGCAGGCCCAGCGGGTTGCGCAGAACGTTGCGCAGCAAACTGCCGAACCCCGCCCAGATGCCGACGCAAGGCAGACCGATCAGTGCAAATACCGACGCGATGACCAACACGTTGATGAAATAGCCTTCCATCGGCGTATAGGTACTGATCGCACCAATGGCCATGACCCAGGCTTTGGGATTGACCCACTGGAATAACGCCGCGCCCAGAAAACTCAAGGGTTCGCCACGCTGTTCAGTGGAATCGGAGGCTGGCCCCGAGGTCGCGATTTTCCACGCCAGATAAAGCAGATAGGCCGCACCCACATAACGCAGGATGGTGTAGAGAACAGGCCAGGTCTTGAACAGGCTGCCCAGACCAAAACCCACCGCCACTATCAGCACGAAAAAGCCGATACTGATCCCCACCATATGCGGCAGAGTGCGCTTGAAACCGAAGTTCACGCCTGAAGCCATCAGCATCATGTTGTTCGGGCCGGGCGTCACAGAGGAGACAAACGCAAACAGTGCGAAAGCCAGCAGAAGATCGAAAGAGAGAAGCATCAAGCTGTCCGGGGAGTGGTGAAATCAGGCGATCACCCTAACGGAGCATCATCTGCAAACAAACGGACAGTGGGTGAAACTTTTATCGGTACAGTTTCAATAAAATTCGACTATCGAAAAATTGTCATTCCACCTTCAGCCGCGACGGCCATCCAGCAAGGCACCACGCTCAACGCTCACTTCACCTTCTTTATCGAACTGACGGATCTGCTGAATGGCGGGATCAGCCATCAGTTGCGCTTTACGGGCCTGGTATTCGTCGAACGACAGACCACGGCGGTTCAAGTCTTCAAGTGCCAGTTGATGAGTTTCTTCGGCGGTGTAAGGACGCAACTCGACGGAGTGATGAGTGGAACAGCCGCCCAACAGCACAGCACTGAAGAACACGACAAGACCAAGAGCAAAGAAATGATTCATGGGAGCCTCCAGACTGACTCGTTTTCGGGAATGAACAAAGGTTAATCCCCGGCTCCCTCAGGCAAAAATCATCCGTCGTGATAGTAGCTATCGACTTTTGCGGAATGCTGAATCAAGACCTCACGCAACGCATGGGCGGCCGCTGACAACTTGTGATCGGCCAGCATCATCAGACCGATGCGCCGCTCGATACGCGGCTCGACCAGAGCAATGCAGCGAGCGCCCAGTTCCTGCATCTGCTCGATGCACAACGCGGGCACCGCACTGACGCCCAGCCCATTGGCGACCATTCGCCCGATGGTGGACAACTGATGGCTCTCGAAAGCGACCGAAAGCTTGCCGTGCTGCGCAGCAATCGCCTGCTCCAGCAGCAGGCGCACGGCCGAAGGTCGTTGCAGGGCGATGAAGTCCTCGCGCAGCAGCTCGCGCCAGGTCAATTGCTTGCGCTCGGCCAGCGGCGAATCGGCTGCAACCACGGCGACAAAACGATCCATATAGAACGGCGTGAATACCAGCGAATTGCTCGACTCGGGCTCGAAACCGATGCCCAGCTCGACCCGACGATGGCGCACCATTTCCACCACCTGCTCGTTGATCACGTCATGCACCGCCACGTTGACCCGTGGATAACGTGCGCGAAATACCTTCAAGGCCCCGGGCAACAGATTGCCCGCAAACGCAGGCATCGCCGCCACCGACACTTTGCCCATCTGCAACGTGAAACGCTGACGCAGCAGCTCTTCGGTGTTGTCCCAGTCAGCCAGCAACTGACGCGCCAGTGGCAGCAGGGTTTCGCCTTCCGGGGTCAGGCTGACCGTGCGCGTGGTGCGGGTCAGCAGTTGCCCGCCCAAATCATCTTCCAGGCTCTTGATGGTCAGGCTCAAGGCCGGCTGCGACAGATGCAGGCGCTCGCCAGCCTGGGCAAAGCTCAGGCATTGGGCAACCGCCAGAAACGCCCGAAGCTGTTTGACGTTCATATATTTACTTTTATTATCAATTGATCAGAAAAACAAAATTAACAAATCACTGACCGGGAGAGAAGATGCACTCACAACGGTCCTTGACGATCAACAATAAAAAAGGCGAATCATCATGGCAGGACTCGATAAACGTGTCGCGACCTACGAAGAGGCCCTTGCCGGCCTGACCGATAACATGACGGTGCTGTGCGGCGGCTTCGGCCTGTGCGGTATCCCTGAAAACCTCATTGCGCAGATCAAGCGCATGGGCATCAAAGGCCTGACGGTGGTTTCCAACAACTGCGGTGTCGATGGTTTCGGCCTCGGCATCCTGCTGGAGGATCACCAGATCCGCAAAATGATCTCCTCCTATGTCGGTGAAAACGCGCTCTTCGAGCGGCAGTTGCTCAGCGGTGAGCTGGAAGTCGAACTCACTCCCCAAGGCACCCTGGCAGAAAAACTCCGCGCAGGCGGCGCTGGCATCCCGGCCTTCTACACCGCCACCGGTTACGGCACGCCCGTTGCCGAAGGCAAAGAAACCCGCCAGTTCAACGGGCGCAATGTGATTCTGGAAGAAGCCATCACCGGTGACTTCGCCCTTGTCAGGGGCTGGAAAGCCGACCACTTCGGCAACGTGATCTATCGCCATACCGCGCAGAACTTCAATCCGGTGGTTGCCACGGCAGGCCGGATCACCGTGGTCGAAGTCGAGGAAATCGTCGAGCCGGGCGTACTGCTGCCCACCCAGATCCACACGCCCGGCATTTATGTCGACCGAGTGATTCAGGGCACCTTCGAGAAACGCATCGAACAGCGCACCGTCAGGAAATCCTGAGCAAGTCGTATTCCCGGGCGTTTCCTCAGGCAGGAAGCGGCGTACAACAAAAAGAGATTTCAGACCATGGCACTTTCCCGCGAACAAATGGCTCAACGTGTCGCCCGTGAACTGAAAGACGGTTACTACGTCAATCTGGGCATCGGCATTCCGACGCTGGTCGCCAACTACGTCCCGAACGATATCGATGTGATGCTGCAATCGGAAAACGGCCTGCTGGGCATGGGCGAGTTTCCCACTGAAGAAACCATCGATGCCGACATGATCAACGCAGGCAAGCAAACAGTGACAGCGCGCATCGGCGCTTCGATTTTCTCCTCGGCCGAATCCTTCGCCATGATCCGTGGCGGTCATGTGGACCTGACGGTGCTGGGCGCTTTTGAAGTGGATGTCGAAGGCAACATCGCTTCATGGATGATCCCCGGCAAGCTGGTCAAGGGCATGGGTGGCGCGATGGATCTGGTGGCGGGCGCCGAGAACATCATCGTCACCATGACCCATGCCTCCAAGGACGGCGAATCCAAGCTGCTGCCGCGTTGCAGCCTGCCACTGACCGGTGCCGGTTGTATCCGCCGGGTGCTGACCGACCTTGCGTATCTGGAAATCGAGAACGGTGCCTTCATCCTGCGCGAACGTGCGCCAGGAGTCAGCGTGGAAGAGATCGTTGCCAAGACGGCAGGCAAGCTGATAGTGCCGGATGATGTGATCGAAATGACATTCTGAAAGCCTTGGTTCACGCCACCCGACCACGACAAACAGACCCGACTCTTTATACCGCAGGCCGCTCTCTTACAGCGGCCTGCTGCATTATTGCCTGGCAATACATGCAACTTAGTTAGTAGCACATTGCTACTGATGTCATTTCTATCCCCTCATTGAAAATACTTGTCTAAAGTGTCATGACCGGAGCGCGAAAACATCGCCAGAGGCCTGACCATGTCGGCTTTCAGAACAACGGACTTGTATCTCCTGCTCCTCTGCTACATCGCAAGCTCACCGAAAAACATTGTTGCCGGCCCTGTTTGTTGAGTTTGAATACCAGACCGGTAAAGACTGTCATCGGTCTCACGAATACAGCCCATTACAAACAAGAATTGGCTTATCCCCATCCATAAAAGTAAAACTGACCAGAAGAGGAACCCACTTGATGAATGTATTAACCGCTATTGCTCTGAGTCTGGCCGCTGGTTTTGCAGTTCCCTTGCAGGCGGGCACCAATGCCAGGTTGGGCACATTACTGGGACACCCCTTATGGGCTACGACTGTTTCGCTTTTGGTCAGCTTGATTGCGGTCTTCGCCGCCCTGTTGATATTCAAAGTTGAAAAGCCGAGCACTACGGCTTTACAAAGTGCTCCCTGGTGGGCCTGGTTAGGTGGCGTGGCCGGTGTTTTCTACATCACCATCGCACTGCTGATGGCACCTCGACTGGGAACTTTAAACTTCATGATGGCGGTTATTATCGGGCAGCTTGTGATTTCGTTATTGATTGATTACTTCGGTCTGGTCGGCCTCCCCCGCAGACCGGTGAACATTCAGAAGTTGTTCGGTGTTTTCATTGTCATTATCGGCTTCTTGATTACCACACGCAGTTAATCCGAGGCCCAGGATTTTCACCACATAAAAGGAAGTTAACAATGGCCGGTCAATCCGCAGCATACGATTCAATTGGCGAACGCTTCGAAGCGTTTACAGACAGCGCGTCACAGCGTTCCGTCGAGACCCAGACGTTCTTTCACATGATGGGTGATGTGAAAGGCAAGTCCGTACTGGATCTGGCCTGTGGCTTCGGCTTTTTTGGCCGGGAGCTGTATCGCCAGGGAGCCAGCAAGGTAGTGGGGGTCGATATTTCCTCCTCGATGATCGAACTGGCCCGCAAGGAATCCGAACGTAACAATGAGGCCATCGAATACATGGTCTCCAATGTTGCGGACATGGGGACATTGCCACAAGCCCCCTTTGACCGGGTGAGCGCGGCCTGGCTGTTCAACTATGCGCAATCGGTCGACGAACTGGAAAAAATGTTTGCGGTGGTGGCAAAGAACCTCAAGCCCGGTGGCAGGCTGATTGCCTATACCGTTGATCCTGGCTTTCAACTGGCACAGGGGAACTTCACCAAATACGGCGTCCATGTGCTCAACGAGCAGCCTCACAAGGGCGGCTTCCGTTGTGACGCAGAGTTCGTAACCCAGCCACCCAGCGCATTCACCTTCTACCGCTGGAGCCGCGAGGCTTACGAAACCGCACTGTCCAAGGCCGGTTTTTCCACCTTCGAGTGGCAGAAGCCGATCATCTCAAAAGCCAATCGTGACAAATTCCCCGCCGGTTACTGGGATGACTTCGAGCGCAACTGCCTGCAGACCGGTCTGGTCTGTACACGCTAGCGATCCGACTCGCAGCCCCTCAGACGGGGCTGGCGATACTCCGTGATTCCCGCAGGAGGCACGTCTCAAATGGCGACAAATCATTCATTCACCCACTGGCCAGTCTTTGAAGGGCCGCTTACCCCTCAGATGACCGACAGGTATCTGATGGGGCTGCCCGAGCACTTTCAGCAGCCCCGGAACATGTCGCTGCCTTTGGCGACCTGGAAACTGCTGGCTCAGGAGCCCACGGAGCGGCTGATCGAGCGCCTTGAGGATCCCGAAGCCACGCTGCAGGTCCGACTGGCAGCTGGCAAGTTGCTCGCGCAGACCGTGGACACGCGCATCAACGTATTCGACCCGCAGATGATTGATATCAGGGGCGGTAAGGTGTCAACAGGGCTGGCGGCCGATGAGGTCGATTCGGTCATGCAGGAAATGAGCGGGCTTGGGCTTGATCGATCCTGGATTGAAAAGGAAGTGCCCCGCCACGCGGTGACACTCCAGCCTTACCGTATCGCCAGGTTTCCGCTCACCAACCTGGAATATCGGGCGTTTCTGGAGGACTCGATGCAACCCCGGATCCCGGATAACTGGCCTTTCGGGCAGTTTCCAACGGATCGGGCCAATCATCCGGTATTCGGCTTGACCGTCGAGGATGTCGAGGCCTACATCGACTGGCTCAACAGCCGTACCGGGCGTCAATTCCGCCTGCCACTGGAAGCGGAATGGGAATACGCCGCGGCCGGCCCCGGGAATCTGGTCTTTCCGTGGGGCAACAGCTTCCTGCCCGACCATTGCAATACGGCAGAGCTGGGGCTGTTCACTACATCCCCCATCGGCGCATTCAGCCGGGGTGCCTCCGCATTCGGCTGCATGGACATGGCGGGCAATGTCGAGGAATACGTCGCCGACGATTACGCCCCCTACCCTGGCGGTCAGGCAATCGAAGACGATCTGGTTACCGTTGTGGGTACCCATCGCGTCGCCCGGGGCGGGAGCTTCACCCGCTTCAGAGATCTGGCACGCAATTGCCGACGCCACGGCAAATACCCTCGAGCCATCTATGTCATGGGGTTTCGCCTTGCAGAAACACCCTCGGTGTGAATCATTGCCCCAGTGTCCTCCTATAAAAACAAATAGCCTCATCACTCAGTAAGAAGGTTAATCATGAAAACTGTCAAAGTGCGTAATAAAGTTGATATTCCTCTCAATGAAGGTCAATGCCCTGGCACGTTTTTCACCTTTAGCGGCCTTGACCCCAAACATGAACATATTTTGATAAAGCTGGGGCCCGATCGACCGGAAAGTCCACTGGTACGTATCCACTCCGAATGCCTGACGGGGGATGTCTTCAGTTCCCAGCGCTGCGATTGCGGGCCTCAATTGACCGAGTCCATCAATCGCATGCATAAAGAAGGCGGCTATCTTATTTACTTGCGTCAGGAAGGCCGCGGCATCGGCTTGTATGCAAAACTTGAAGCCTATCGACTTCAAGACACGGGCCTGGATACATTTGAAGCCAATACGCACCTCAGTTTCCCGGAAGATGATCGGGACTTTTCTCTGGCAGCCAGCATGTTGAAAGCCGTGGGTATTACTGATTGCCGTATTATCACCAACAACCCCGAAAAAGTGTCGGCTCTGGAATCAAACGGCATACATGTTTCAGACGTCATTCCGACCGGCGTATTCATCACCGAACATAACCGAAACTATCTACAAGCCAAGATCGACAAGAAACAACACCGTATCGCCATTAGCAACTGACTGACTCTTTCTTACCGTCTGCCTTATACACAGGCTGACAGCGGCTGACTGAAATTCGAGTTTCCTACTTATCTAAAGGATATAGATCATGCGCCATTTCGGACCTATCAGCGGTATCAACGCTTTCAAAGATCGTTATGTAGCCACCGCGGGTTACGACAATCAGGTCATCTTGTGGGATGCCAGAACCAAAACTCCCATACAGCGTGTGCTGCATGACCACCTGGCCAATCAATGCGCATTCAATGCCGACGGTACGTTACTGGTCAGTGCCAGCAGCGACTACACGGCTCGCGTCTGGGAAGTGCCAGGCCTGCGCCTCAAGGCCGTGTTGATCGGGCATGAAGATGACATCGAGATGGCCGCGTTCTCGCCGGACGGCCAAACCATCGCGACCAGTTCACGCGATCACACGCTGCGTCTGTTCGATCTGCAAGGGCAGACCAGACACATCCTCAAAGGCCATAGTGCCGATGTGATTTCGGTCAGTTGGTCAGCCGACGGCCGTACACTGGTTTCAAGCAGTGACGATGGCTCGATTCGCCGCTGGTGCGCACAGAGCGGTGCCCAGCTTGAACTCATCGATCTGGGCGGTGTGGAAACCGACACCGTTGCCCTGTCTCGGGACGGGATCATCTTCGCGGGTGACGATGAGGGCAAGGTTTCCCTCATCGATGCAAGCGGCACTCACCTGCACCCGGCCCATGCTGCCGGAATCAAACGCATCATCTGGGATGACGAGCAGCGTCTGCTGGTCAGCCTGAGCTACGACCGTTGCGTCATACTCTGGCACCTGGATGAGCACAACAATCTGGTCAAGACCGCACAGACTTCCCTGCCCAGCATCATCTGGCCACGCAGCTGTACGCTGCTGGGAACCGACCGCATCGCCTTCGTGACCTTTGGTTCCCGATACGCGACCTGGAACTTCAAGACCCAGGTCTGGGACCTGGATGGTATCGAGCCTGCGATCAGCCTGAATGCCGTGGCTGTCGTCAACGATGACATCTACAGCATTGGCGATGCCGGCATCCTGCACATCAATGGTCAGGCCAGCACTCACGCCGGCAGCCTCTGCAACTTCCTGCTGCCCTTCGGCGAAAGCGTTCTGACAGGCGGGCAGATGGGCACCGTCTTCGACGCCCGTACCGGGGACACGCTCTATCAGCATCGCTCTCCACTCAACTGCGGCACTACGTTCGAGAAAAACGGCCAGTTGCATGCGGCTATCGGGACGTACACCGGCGAAGCGCTTGTTTTTGCGCTGGAAGCCGGCCAGCCCCGCTTCGTCACCTCGATACAACTGCATGAGAATGCCATCAAGGGTATCGCTGCCGACGAGACGTTTCTGTTCAGCGTATGCGCCACTGCCGCGGCGGCTTTTCACCGGATCAGCGACTTCGGCCTGGAGCGCTACCTGGACAAGGCTCACGCCCGTATTTCCAACGGCTGCACCCGTATTGAAGATGGTTTTGCCAGCATCGGCAGGGACCTCAAGCTGCGCCTGTGGCGCAACGGTCAGGATGAGGTCTACGACACGCCTCACCAGCACTCGATCAAGTGCATCGCCATTTCCCCTGATCACACGCAGATCGCAACAGGCAGTTACGGCGGAACAGTGGCCATTTTCGATGTCGCCAAACGTCGCTGGGTGGCTGTAGAGAAACCGACGGCCAGCGGTATCTCCTGCATTTCCCACAACATCGACGGCACAGGCTTTCTGGCCAGCGCCTATGACGGGCGTATTTACCCGATCAACGTCCACGCCGGAGCACAGGCGCAGGTATGAACCACTTCACTGAATGCGACTTCCAGCACATGCAGCATGCATTGTCGCTGGCCGCACGTGGCAGTCACTCCACATGGCCCAACCCTCGGGTGGGCTGTGTGATTGCCCACGGAAACCAAGTGGTTGGCGAAGGCTGGCATCGCTGCGCTGGCGGGCCGCATGCCGAAGTCTTCGCGTTGCGTCAGGCCGGGGCACTGGCAAAAGGTGCCACGGCCTATGTGACGCTGGAGCCCTGCAGTCACGTAGGACGAACCGGCGCCTGCCACCAGGCCTTGATCGACAGTGGAATTGCCACGGTTGTCGTTGCCCATGAAGACCCTTTCGAGAAGGTCAACGGGCGCGGAATCGCGCAACTCCGTGAAGCCGGTATCGAGGTCAAGGTGGGGTTGTTCAGGACAGCGGCACGGGAACTCAATCGTGGTTTTCTGTCCAGTGTCGAACGACGAAGACCCTGGGTGCAGCTCAAGCTGGGCATGAGCCTGGATGGTCGCACGGCGCTCAGCAACGGTCGCTCGCAATGGATTTCCAGTCATCAGGCACGCAGCGATGTACAACTCTGGAGGGCGTCCAGTGCAGCTATCGTGACCGGCAGTGGCACTGTACTGGCTGATGACCCGCTGCTGACCGTACGCCATCTGTCTTCACCGGCAGCCTTGCCTCCGGTCCGGGTCGTGCTCGACAGCAAGGCCCGGGTGCCCGGCAACGCACGAGTATTCAACAGCCTGGCGCCCAGCCTGCATGTGGTCGGACTGGACGCTTCACCGGCTGAGTCCACAACCACGGGCAACGAAGTGTTGCGTTTGCAAAGTGACGAGAACGGAGTGGATCTTGCGCAGTTGATGCACGTGCTCAGCGAGCGCGGCCTGCACGATGTATTCGTGGAGGCCGGCCCCACTCTGGCCGGTGCGCTGCTCAAGGCCGGCCTGGTGGACGAACTGCTGGTCTACATCGCACCACGTCTGCTGGGTGATATCGCCCGGCCGATGGTCCATCTACCGGAGTTGACCAGCCTTCATGACAGTCTGAATTTCAGTCTGTACGAAGTGACCAGCATCGGACCGGACCTGCGCTTGCGACTGCGCCCGGATCAGAACGAGACAGTGCGATGAGCGGCCGCCTGTGCGACCTGCTCACGTAGCCATTGATGCGCAGGGTCTTCGTTGAACCGGTGATGCCAGATCTGTACGAACGGAAACGGCGGAATGGTCAATGGAGGTGTGAGTTGTATGAGCGAATCGTCAAGAAGTGCCTCATCCAGTGTACGTGTGGCCACGGTGAGGATCAGGTCGGTATTGCTGATCATGCCTGGCGCCGTACGCCAGTGCGGCACACTGACGGCGATGCGTCGGTGCAGGCCCTGAGCACGCAACAGCGTGTCCACCTCACCCACGCTCCCATCCATGGAAACGGATATATGCGGACGCAACAGGTAATTTTCGAGATCGAGCGTTCCACCCGGCGGCAAGGTGTTGCGGTCGAGCAGGCACGAAAAGGTTTCCTCGAAAAGCGTGGCCTGGGCGATGTCGGTCGGCAGGTTGGGAAATACGCCCAGCGCCAGATCGATCTTGCCTTGAGCGACTTGCTCAAGCATTCCGTGACGGCTGCTCTGAGTGACGACCAGCGTTGTATTGGGCGCTTCCCGGCGAAAACGGACCAGCAATTTGGGCAAGACAATTGCCGCGCCGTAATCCGACATGGCCAGATTGAACGTGCGCCGGGACGTGGCGGGCTCAAAGGCAATCGAGCTGCCAAACAAGGCTTCGATCTGACTCAACAGATTCTTGAGAGGCGCCTGGAGGCTGATTGCCAGAGCACTCAGGAAGACCTCATTGCCCTTCCTGATCAGAATCGGATCATCAAGCAGACTGCGCAACTTGCTCAAGGAGTGACTGATGGCCGGCTGACTCAGATGCAATCGTTCGCCCGTGCGAGTGACATGCTTTTCTGTCAGAAGGGCATCGAGAATCACCAACAGATTCAAGTCGATATTACGCAATAAAACAGTAGCCATCCTTAGCCTTCCAACTTCGGGAGAGAGGGTGCTTCCTTGATTCCATAAGGAGAGCGAGATATGCCGCGACTCAACAGGATCATTGAGACCGCGCTTTATGTGAAAGATCTTACAGAAGCCAAGAATTTTTACTACAAGACCCTTGGGCTCGAAGTGATGGTGGAAAGCAACGTACTGGTTGCACTGAACGTTGGCGGGGCGAACGCCCTGCTGCTGTTCAAGCAAGGCGCCTCACTGGAGACCAAGCACCTGAGTGGCGGAGAAATCCCGCCTCATGATGCTCAGGGCCGAATCCATGTCTGCTTTGCCATCGACTCTGCGGATATGGCTCCCTGGACCGAGCGACTCACCCAGGCAGGCATTCCCATAGAAGGCCGGACCCAATGGCCAAAAGGTGGGTCGAGCATCTATTTCCGAGACCCGGACGACCATCTTGTGGAACTCCTCACGCCGGGTTGCTGGCCGATCTACTAAAAGCCATTCAAGGAAAATCCCAATGATTGATGTCGGTGCAGCGAGGCGCCACCCTCTCATTCTCCTGCTGTTCTCGGGGCTGATCATTCTGGGCGGCCTCTGGACGTTTCGCACGAGCACGGCCCAGCCAGTGGACACTGCTGCAGTGAAGCCTGTGAAGGTAGCGGTTGCCCAGGTCGATAGCGCGCCGTTCACCGACTATCTGGAAGCCATCGGCGAACTGGAGGCTTTCCAGGAAGTCAGCGTACCTGCCGAGGTTGGTGGACGTATCGTCGACCTGCCCATCCGCTCAGGGCAACAGGTCGAGCGCGGTCAGGTGCTGGTGCGTCTGAACGATGCACGCCAGCGTGCAGACCTGGTGCGCCTGCAAGGCAAGATGAAAAACAGTCAGGCACGTCTGCAACGCGCACGCCAGCTCACCTCCCTCGATGCGATGTCTCGGCAGGAAGAAGGTGATGCACAAAGCGAATATCTGGCTGCAAAGGGGGCCTTGCAGGCACTCGAAGCCGAAATCGATCAGCTCACCATCAAGGCGCCCTTTGCCGGCACTCTGGGAATTCGCCAGGTGCATCTGGGCCAATATGTCACGCCAGGACAAACCCTGATCAATCTGGTGGGCAACGAGGGTTTCTACGTCAACTTCAGCGTGCCGGAACATGCCCTGCCCCACATCCAGCCCGGCCGGCCGCTGGAGGTCATACTCGACGCCCTGCCGGACCAACCGATAACGGGCATGGTCACGACACTGGACCCCATTCTTGACCGCTCGCGCATGATCAACGTTCAGGCACGCCTGCAACAGCCGCCCGAGACGGCACTGCCGCGCATGTTCGCGCGAGTGAAAGTGCCCCAGGCGCAGACCAGGGATGTGTTGACCGTACCGGAAACGGCAATCACCTATAACGCCTATGGCGAAGAGATCTATGTGCTTGAATCGGGACCGGATGCCCCGCAGGTCCCCAAAGTACGTCGGGTAGCAGTGAAGACCGGCGAACGCCGCGATGGTCGGGTCATCATCGAGCAGGGTGTGTTGCGCGATGACCGCGTGGTGGTTTCGGGGCAGTTGAAGCTCAGTGACGGTGCCGTGATCGAACCGGTGGGCAAGAGCGTGCTCGACACTTCGGCCTCGCACCGGCATGACACCTTCAAGGGAGCTGAGCTGTGAAGTTCACGGATGTCTTTGTCAAACGCCCAGTGCTTGCACTGGTGGTCAGCCTGTTGATCGTACTGGCCGGGCTCAAGGCCTATCAGGACTTGACGGTTCGTCAGTATCCGCTTCTGGAAAGCTCGACCATCAGCGTGAGCACCGAGTACCCCGGCGCACCGGCCGAACTGATGCAGGGGTTCGTGACCCAGCCTCTGAACCAGTCCCTGGCCTCGGTCCAGGGCGTTGACTACGTCAGTTCGTCATCGGTGCAGGGACGCAGCCTCATCACCTTGCGTCTGGGGCTGAACCAGGACTCAGGCAAGACCTTGAGCGAGGTGATCGCCAAGGTCAATCAGGTCAAGTATCGCTTGCCCGAACAAGCCTATGACCCGGTCATCGAACGTTCCGCCGGGGATGCCACAGCCGTGGCCTACGTAGGCTTTTCAAGCGACCGCATGAGCGTGCCCGCGTTGAGCGATTACCTTGACCGGGTTGTTCAGCCACTGTTTTCCGGCATTGACGGCGTGGCCAAAGTCCAGACATTCGGCGGCCAGCGCCTGGCCATGCGGCTCTGGCTGGACCCCGTACGACTGGCTGGCCACGGCATCAGCGCCGAAGATGTCGAGCGGGCGATCAAGGCCAATAACTTCCAGGCAGCGCCAGGCCAGATAAAAGGCCAGTACGTTGTCAGCTCGATTCAGGTCAACACTGACCTGAGCAGCCTGAAAGACTTTCGCGACATGGTCATCAGCAATCATGCAGACCGTTTATTGCGCCTGCGCGATGTGGGCAGCGTAGAGCTGGGGTCGGCAGCCTACGAAACCAGCGCTCTGATGGACGGCAAACCCGCCGTGCATCTTGGCCTTTATGCGACACCGGACGGGAACCCGCTGTCGATAGTTGCAGCCATCAGGCAACTGCTGCCCGAAATCGAAAAGACTTTGCCACCGGGAGTGCAGGTAGCCCTGGCCTTTGAAACCGCAAATTTCATCCACGCCTCTATCGTCGAAGTGATCGAAACACTTATCGAGGCCACGCTGATCGTAGTGCTGATCATTTATCTGTGCCTTGGGTCGGTACGCAGCGTACTGATCCCCATTATCAGCATCCCGCTGTCAATGCTCGGTGCGCTGGGACTCATGGCGCTGTTCGGGTTCAGTATCAACCTGCTGACCCTGCTTGCCATGGTGCTGGCAATCGGGCTGGTAGTGGACGACGCCATTGTGGTCATGGAAAACATTCACCGCCACATCCGCGAAGGCCGCACGCCCTGGGAGGCTGCGCTGGTGGGCGCACGGGAAATCGCCTCTGCAGTCATTGCCATGACCATTACCCTGGCGGCCGTCTACATGCCGATCGGGTTGATGGCGGGCCTCACAGGCGCACTGTTCAAGGAGTTCGCCTTGACGCTTGCCGGCTCGGTGCTGGTGTCCGGAGTCATTGCGCTGACCCTGACTCCCGTCCTTTGCACCCGGCTATTGCCATCCGGACAGAACGAAACGCGCATGAGTCAGCGCGCCGAGGCTTTTTTCAGGCATCTGTCCCGACGTTACCAACGGGCACTGATCACCTCGCTTCGCCTGCGTGGCATCGTTCTGGCCTTTGCAGCGCTGGTCCTGGTCAGCCTGCCCTGGCTGTATGGCATGGCCGCCAAAGAGCTGGCCCCCAACGAGGATCAGGGCAATCTGCTGCTGGCGATCAAGTCACCGCAAAACGCCAGCCTCGATTATGTGGAGCGCTATGCCTACCAGTTGAGCGACATCATGAGCCAGCTGGACGAAACATCCAGCACCTGGATCATCAACGGTACCGATGGGGTGGCAGCCAGTTTCGCCGGCGTCAACTTCGCTTCGTGGGATGAGCGCACACGCAGCGCCGTACAGATCCAGAGCGAGTTGCAGCATGCGGTGGATGATGCCGAAGGCAATGCCGTCTTTGTATTCCAGTTGCCAGCCTTGCCGGCATCAAGCGGAGGTCTGCCCGTGCAGTGGGTCATTCGCACGACCCAGGACTATCGCGTACTGCACGAGACAATGGAGGATCTTAAACAGCGGGCGCGTGACAGCGGGCTGTTCGCGGTGGTCGACAGTGACCTTGCGTTCAATAATCCGGTAGTCCGGGTGCGCATCGACCGCAGCAAGGCCAATAGTCTGGGCATTCGCATGCAGGACATCGGTAACACCCTGATGGTGCTGATGGGCGAGAACTACACGAATCGTTTCGGGCTGCAAGGGCGTTCCTATGACGTCATCCCCCAGAGCTCGGCAGGCCAGCGCCTGACACCTCAGGCCCTCAACAATATCTACGTCAGTACCGATCAGGACCGTCAGATACCGCTTTCCAGTGTGGTCACCCTGGAACGTGACATTCAGCCCAATGCACTCAAGCAGTTCAATCAGCAGAACGCTGCGACCTTCCAGGCCATTCCGGCACCGGGCGTCAGCCTGGGACAGGCTGTGGCGTTTCTGCAGGCACAAGGCGAAAGCCTGCCGGCCGGTTTCAGTCAGGACTGGCAGGCCGATGCCAGGCAATTCATTCATGAAGGCAACTCATTGCTGATCGCCTTCCTGTTTGCCCTTGTGGTGATTTTCATGGTGCTGGCCGCTCAATACGAAAGCCTGATCGATCCGCTGATCATCCTGATCACCGTGCCGCTGTCGATCTGCGGAGCACTGATTCCACTGGCCATGGGGCTGGCAAGCGTAAACATCTATACCCAGATCGGCCTGGTCACCCTGGTGGGGTTGATCAGCAAACACGGGATTCTGATGGTGGAGTTCGCCAATGAGTTGCGGGTGCTCAGAAGTTGCACGGCGGCTACAGCGATCGTGCAGGCATCGCGCATTCGCCTAAGGCCGATCCTGATGACCACGGCGGCGATGGTCGTGGGTCTGATCCCTTTGTTGTTCGCCAGCGGAGCGGGCGCCAACAGCCGCTTTGGCCTCGGTCTGGTGATCGTTGTCGGCATGCTGGTGGGCACCCTGTTCACGCTGTTCGTGCTGCCATCCATTTACACAGTGTTGTCGCGTGTTCACACGCCTCATGGCAGCCGGGGTACGCTGAACACCCAAGCGAGTCCAGTCGCCAGCAAGCTGCCTCCCACGGCCCTCTGACTGGCTTGCAACACTTAACGCATGCAGAGCCAATGAATTCCCGCCGAGGGTTTCAGGTAGAAAAACGGGCAAGGTCGGCAAGGCCTTGTCCATGACAGGATTTGCTAGCCTTGAGCGTGGAGGCTCGCTGGCGATCCGACTGGCCTGGATGCCCGTACGACAAATCAGAGAGCCCTCCTCCCATAACAATAATCAGAGGTACTCTCCACGTGGCCACTCATATAGAAGAAAGCCGCTCCGCCCGCTTTGCCCTGCGCTGTGCCGCCTGGGCCGAGCGCTGGTTCCCCGACTCCTGGGTCTTTGCCGCACTGGCGGTAGCCATCGTCACTCTTGCGACACTGGCCATCGGCGCCAGGCCGGCCGAAGCGGCCAAGGCGTTCGGTGACGGTTTCTGGAGCCTGATTCCCTTCACCATGCAGATGGCTTTCGTGGTCATTGGTGGCTATGTGGTCGCCAGTTCACCGCCTGCGGTACGTCTGATAGACCGGCTTGCACGTATCCCGAAAAACGGCCGCTCCGCCGTGGCCTGGGTGGCACTGATTTCCATGCTGGCTTCGTTGCTGAACTGGGGACTTTCGCTGGTGTTCGGCGGGTTGCTGGTGCGCGCCCTCGCCCGTCGCACCGACCTGCGCATGGACTATCGCGCCGCTGGCGCTGCGGCTTATCTCGGGCTCGGCGCAGTCTGGGCACTTGGCCTCTCGTCATCGGCGGCACAGTTGCAGGCCAACCCTGGCAGCCTGCCGCCGTCGATTCTGGCGATCACTGGCGTGATCCCCTTCACCGAGACTATTTTCCTCTGGCAGTCAGGCGTCATGCTCGCAGCACTGGTGGTCATTTCACTGATCGTCGCCTATGCCACGGCGCCCGGCCCGAATACCGCCAAGGATGCCAAGGCCTGTGGCGTTGACCCGGCCTTCAATCTGCCGCCCTTGCCACCACGCTCACGGCCCGGCGAATGGCTGGAATACAGCCCGCTGCTGATCATACTGATGGTTTTGCTGGGTGCAGGCTGGCTGTTCAACGAGTTCTCGACCAAGCCTGCAATTACCGCGATTTCAGGGCTGAACACCTACAATTTCCTGTTCATCATGCTCGGCGCACTCCTGCACTGGCGCCCGCGCAGCTTTCTGGATGCCGTAACCCGCGCAGTGCCAACCACCACGGGCGTGCTGATCCAGTTCCCGCTCTATGGCTCGATCGCCGCATTGCTGACCACCGTCAAAGGCAGCGATGCCCAGACCCTGGCGCACTATATCTCGACCTTTTTCACCAGCATTGCCACCCACGACACCTATGCCGTACTGATGGGCATCTACTCAGCGGTGCTGGGATTCTTCATTCCGTCGGGGGGCGGCAAGTGGATCATCGAGGCACCCTATGTGATGCAGGTCGCCAATGAACTGCAGTATCACCTTGGCTGGGCCGTGCAGATCTACAATGCGGCCGAAGCCCTCCCCAACCTGATCAACCCGTTCTACATGCTGCCACTGCTGGGTGTGCTGGGGTTGAAAGCTCGCGACCTGATAGGCTTCTCGTTCGTGCAATTACTGGTGCATACGCCGCTGGTGCTGGTCTTGCTGTGGGCGCTCGGCACAACGCTGACCTATATCCCGCCGATGATGCCGTCACCATAATCGGCCACCGGAACCAGGCCCAGCAACTGGCGCAACTCATGAGCGCGCTCTGTCCCCAGAGCCGTCTCATAGCAACGCTGGGCCTCTTCCCACAAGGCCTGGGACTCAAGCAGTTTATCCACGCCGCTCTGGGTCAGGCGCACCCGGCGGCTGCGCCTGTCGTCGGGGTCCACCTCAACGGCGACAAACCCTTCACGCTCCAGTGGCTTGAGATTCTGGGCCAGGGCCGAACGGTCCAACACCAACAACATGGCCAGTTCAGTCATGCTCAGGGCCTGATTACGGGCGATCTGCATCAGGATCGAGCGTTGCGTCGAACGCAGGCCGCAAGGCGCCATGATCGCGTCATACAACTGGCAGATACGCCGACTCGCCCGGCGCAGGCTGGTGGCATGACAGATCACCTGAGCCGGGATCTGCAAGCCTTCGGGGATACGCAACACGGCAGGCTGGACCGTTTTCTCGTTCATGAGGGCTCCACACAAAAGCGGCTTTGTGGCTGAAAGAACGCAATGCTGGCATATCCCCGCAGATTCAGACAGAGCCAGAGGGCTGAATCATTGTTTCAGTTTATCTATGCCTCGAAAGCATAGTCCCGCTCGACCTTGCAAACCCGCGTGGTACAAGCCTGATACCAGTGAGCGCGTCCCAGCTCTCGCACCTGTGCATGTTCGATGTGCTGCTTCCACGCCAGGATCGCTTGCTCATCGGTCCAGTAGGAAACGGTAATACCCAAGCCGTCTTCGCCGCGTGTCGACTCCACCCCCAGAAAACCCGGTTGCTCCCTAGCCAGTTCGACCATCCTGTGGGCGGCCACTTCATACTCATGGGCTCCTTGCAGCGTGCGCAGCGACGTGAAGATCACCGCGTAATAAGGTGTTGGAAAGCGGGCGGCGATCATGAGCATGCTCCTTCAGCGCGATGGGCACAGGCCCGAACGAAAGTTGTAACCAGCGCGGGAACCACGCCCTGAAAGGCAGCCCGCTCCGGCTGGAACAGCGTGGCGACAAAAAACGGATGGCCTTGCAGCTCGATACTGCGGATATCCCCTTCAGGTCCGCGCCCACTGATTTTCAGCGCATCGCCAAACATCGAGGCTTCCAGTTCAGGGCGCAAGCCATAGCTGCATCGATAGCGTTCAGCGATTTCAGACACACCGTAGGCCTTGGCGATCAACGAATCGGATACGAGATGAATGGGAGCCGTGGCCTCAACCAACGAACAACTCAAAGGCGTAATGATGGCGTGAGGTGAATCCGGTGAGGTTTCGCCATGCTCGGCATCCTGCCAGCCCAGGTGATTGCGTGCATATTCGATCAAGGCATGCTGAAATCCGCCACAGGTGCCCAGAAAGGGTATCTGCCGCTCACGCGCAAAACGGATAGCATTCAACGCGCCCTGCATATCCCGATAAGGACTGGCGGGTACGCACCAGATACCGTCGAAACCGGCGAGGATTTCGCCCTCACCGATCCCCGGTGTCGGCAGCCATTGATGTTGCACCTGAACACTGACAACCTCGGCCACCATGTTCAGCGCCAAAGGAATTGCCTGATGCGCTGGCACTTCTGCATCGAAATCCCCCACCAGACCGATTCGTAGCGTCTTGCCTTTCCCGTCCAGCATGTCCATCTCCCCCCATGTAATGTTGGGGGGACTATAGGCGTGCCTGAGCGCAATCAGAATTGGCACTCAGGCAAGTATTCATTGCCTGAGTGCATATTCAACTCCTCAGGCATGAACAGGCGTCAGAACCGGCTGCCCCGAGAAAAACGCCAGCAGGTTCTTGTTGACCATCAAGACCATATCCTTCGATGCCTCGGGGGACAGACCGCCGACATGGGGCGTCAGCACGACGTTATCCAGAGCCTTGAAGACATCCGGCACGTGCGGCTCGTCATCGAAAACATCCAGGCCTGCACCGGCGATCCGGCGCTGTTGCAAGGCCTCGACCAACGCTTGCGTATCGACGACGCTGGCCCGGGCGATATTCACGAGATAGCCCTGCGGCCCCAACGCATCGAGAACCTGAGCATCGATCAAATGCAGCGTGCCATTGCCGCCCGGTGTCGAAATGATCAGGAAGTCCGAAGCGGCCGCCAGTTCGAGAGCAGTCGCATACCACAGGTAATCCACATCATTGCGCGCGTTACGGTTGTGATACTGGATAGACATGTCGAATGCCTGAGCCCGCCTGGCAATGGCCAGCCCGACCGCTCCGAGCCCTACAATCCCCAGGCGCTTGCCGGCAAATGACGGGCACGTGACCTTGCGCCACTCACTGCGCCGCACAGATGCATCGTTCTGAGGGATATCACGCACGATCGACAGCAACAGCGCCATCGTATGGTCAGCCACGGTCGGCGCATTGACCCCGGCGCCATTGGTCACGGTAATGCCGCGTGCCTGGGCAGCCGCAAGGTCGACCTTCTCATAACCGGCACCCGACACACAGATGATCCGCAAATGAGGCAGCGCGTCCATTTCCTCGGCAAACAGCCCCAGAGGTCCGCGGGTCATTACAGCGGAAATTTCATGGCCATGCTCAGCAATGGCCTCGGCACGCAAAGCGGCCGTGGGCGCACGGATCAAGCGAAAACCGCTGCTCTCCAGAATCGGCAAATATTCATTAACGCTCTCGACCAGTACCAGTACCGTCGTCATGCACTTTTCCTTAACGGGTCATGAAAAGACTGACAGTAACGCGACTTGGGAAGATTGGGCAGAGGAGATGCTCTGTGTAGTCTTAAAAATCAATTCATGCAGGAAAAGATCTGAGGTTGCCAGCGTTGGCTCATACGCGATTTGAATCGTCATCCCATTTCCTGTAAATGCTGTTAATGCTTCACGCTGTGGCTTCGTCATGACCCTTCATGCAAATAAGGAACAAGCAGATCATGCAAGGATTTTCCCTATTCCCGTCTCACAAAAAACCTTTGAACCGTTTGTTGGCAACCGCACTTATGGCGGGTGTGATGCTGTCGGCAGGTACGGCATCGGCAGCCGATGCTCCGGGCAAGGTGATAAGTGAGAAGAACGGTTTGCCCTGGCCTGCGGTCATTGCGCACCGCGGGGCGTCGTACGATGCGCCGGAAGAAACCATCCCGGCCTACACCCTGGCACGGGATCTGGGCGCGGACTATCTGGAAATGGACCTTCAGCGTACCAAGGACGGGGTATTGATTGCCCTGCATGACGACACACTCGACCGCACCACCAATATCGCCCAGGTATATCCGAAACGCAGCAAGGACCCGGTCAGCAGCTTCACATTGGCTGAACTCAAGGAGCTGGATGCCGGCACCTGGTTCAACAAGGCCTATCCGTCACGCGCCCGCGACAGTTACGCGGGCCTGCAAATTCTGACCCTGGATGAAGTGATCGATATCGCCGAAGGTGGCGCGAACAAACCGGGCCTGTATATCGAAACCAAAGTCCCTGCCCAGTTTCCGGGCATCGAAGCCGACCTGAAGAAAGCCCTGGCCAAGCGCGGCTGGCTCAGCCCGCGTCCGGCAGCGGCGGCAGGTCATGTGAATGTCGCCCAGACACCGGGGCGCGTAGTGTTGCAGACCTTCGACAAATCCAGCCTGGTACTGCTGCAAAAGGAAATGCCCAAGGTTCCCAAAGTGCTGCTGCTCTGGATTGGTGAAGGCTCGATAGAGCCCAAATCCAACGTACCTTTCAAGGACTCGGGCTTCAAGGACAAGGCCAGCTATTACGCCGCACAGGAAATCAAATCCCAGGAAGAATTCGTGGCCTGGATCGACTGGGCCAAGGCCCATGGTGCCATCGGTACTGGCCCATCCTCGCAGCTCACCGATGGCGGCGACCAGAGCTACATGGATCTGGTCAAGCCATGGATGAACAACGTCACCCACGACAAAGGCATGGTGGTTCATCCCTATACCGTGGATGAAGCGGTGGACTTCAAGCAGATCAGCGCTGCGGGGGCCGATGGCTTCTTTACCAACCGCACCACGGAACTCCTGAAGTTCTATGGCCGTCCTGCCAAAGACAGCATCGATGCGATTCTCAAGCGTAACGGCTACTGATCGAACCACAGACTGCGCCACTCAATGATGTCTGAACATTACAAACAGACATCATTGAGAAAGAGTTCAACGGCGACCTTGTGTCGACTCTGGTGTAAGCTCGTGCGCTGCTGGTTATCCCATCGAGAGGCTTATGCAGTCCAACTTCCGACGCTCGTCCCTGGCAGCGCTTCGCGGTTTTGCCTTGTCCGGCGATGCCATCACCATCGTTCCTTCTGCCGCTGACTATCGACGCTGCCTGCTGGAGAAGATCGCTTCTGCCACCCGGCGCATCTACATCATCGCCCTGTATCTGCAACAGGACGAAGCCGGCCAGGAAATCCTCGACGCTCTGTATGCCGCCAAGGCCGCACGCCCCGAGCTGGACGTCGTGGTGCTGGTCGACTGGTTTCGCGCACAACGGGGCCTGATCGGAGCGGGTCGCCAGGCAGGAAACTCGGCCTGGTATCAGGCGCAGAATCTGGAATACGACGAGGAAGTCCCGATCCATGGCGTGCCGGTGCAGACCCGTGAACTGTTCGGTGTGTTACACCTCAAGGGCAGCGTGATCGACGACTGCGTCATCTACAGTGGCGCCAGCATCAATAACGTCTATCTGCACAAACTCGACAAATACCGTCTGGATCGTTATCACCTGATCCAGAACAAACAACTGGCCGACAGCTTCGTGGACATGGTGCAGCGTGAAATCCTGCCTTCGCCTGCCGTTCACCGCCTGGACCTGCAATCACCTCCCGACTCCCGCAGCTTGCGTGGCGAAATCAGGGCTTTTCGCAGCAACCTGAAACGTGCCGCCTACGAAACCAGTGCAGGCGACAAGGAAAACGGCGAGCTGCGCATCATGCCTCTGCTGGGCGTCGGCCCGCGTAATCCGCTCAACCGGGCCATTTGCGACCTGATCGCCGCCAGCAAGACACAACTGACGATCTGCACGCCTTACTTCAACATGCCGGTGGCGGTGACCCGGGAAATCAATCGCGCTCTCAAGCGTGGAGTGAAAGTCGACATCATCATCGGCGACAAGACCGCCAACGACTTCTTCATCCCTCCAGAAGAACCCTTCAAGGTCATCTCAGCCCTGCCCTATCTGTATGAAATCAGCCTGCGCCGTTTTGCCCAGAAGCATAAGAAGGCCATCGCCCAGCACCGGTTGAACCTGCATCTGTGGAAGCATGGCGATAACACGTTCCACCTGAAGGGTGTATGGGTGGATGATCGCTATACCTTGCTGACCGGCAACAACCTCAACCCTCGCGCCTTCAACCTGGACCTGGAAAACGGCCTGCTGATCGATGACCCGAAAGGCCAATGGATCGAACCGCGAGCAGAAGAGATTCAACAGTTGATGCAAAACACACGGCGGGTCGGCCAGTACGACGAGCTGGATACACTGGCCCATTACCCTGAAGGCGTGAGCAAGTTCCTGCGCAGGGTCAGCCGGGTCAGGATCGAGCGTTTGCTGTACCGGATTCTGTAAGTAGCGGCTTTCACGACTGAAGTCGCTCTCAACAGACACAAACGCAACATCATGAATTAAAAAGCTTTTCTTTAGGAGCGTGCTTATCCTGGGCGGCACTCCGACGATCGGCTGCGTAGCCGTCGTAGATTTTGCGAGCGCTGCGCACTCGATCGCGGACAAGTCCGCTCCTACATCGCCCTCTGTTTACTGCGCGACAGCGCGGTGCCAAGGCGGAGGGTGATCTCCTACAGAATTCGTAGGAGCGAATTCATTCGCGAATCGTCAGCCCACCAACGCAATCAACTGCTGCCTCTGCGCATCGGTCAGCATCGGGCCGAATCCCGCCCCGGCATTCTCGGCCATATAGCGCGGGTTGCCGGTGCCGGGAATCACGCAGGTCACTGCGGGGTTGGCCAGCAGGAACTTGAGCGCCAGTTGCGGCCAGCTGTTCACTTCCACCTGTGCGGCCCATGCAGGCAAAGGCTTTTCCTTGAGCCGCGAGAGCAGACCGCCGCCACCGAACGGTCGGTTGCAGATCACCGCCACTCCACGTTCCCGGCACAGCGGTAGCAATCGCTTCTCGGCAGCACGATCATCCAGCGCATAGTTGATCTGCAGAAAATCCAGCGGCTCGGCCTTGAGTACAGCCTCCACTTCGTCATAAGCCGACGAGGTGTAATGGCTGATCCCTATGTAACGAATACGCCCTTGCTCCTTCCATTCTCGCAGGGTCGGCAGATGCGTCCTCCAGTCCACCAGATTGTGGATCTGCATCAGGTCGATGCGTCCGGTCTGCAACAACCTGAAAGACTCCTCCATCTGAGCAATGCCTTCCTTGCGTCCGCGAGTCCAGACCTTGGTCGCCAGAAAAGCTGGCGAGCGCGGTTCGTGAATGGACAACAGCTCGCCCGTCGTCTGCTCGGCACGGCCATACATGGGCGAGCTATCGATGACGCTGCCTCCCGCCGTAAACAGTGCATCGAGCACGGCACGCAGTTGCTTGTAGGCAGGGCTTGAGGTCGCAACATCGAAACCACGATAAGTGCCCAACCCGACCACGGGAATGGGTTCGTTACTGGAGGGAATCGTTCGGGTCAGCATAGTCTTGCCTTCCTGGGTCAGCTTCGAGGGTGAAGACGGAGAGGAAATGGTCGGCGGCTTATCGCCCGCGGCGGCGGTATCGAACGCCATCGCTGCTGCGGTACCGGCAGCCAGAGTGAGCAGCCGCCTGCGAGTGAATCCGGTCGATGAGTTCATGGCGTTCTCCTGGTGCATCCACATCTTCTGCGTGATGCGCTGCCTGTTTTAGCTATCAGTGACGTTCCTTGCCCACTTGCGCGCCACTGATAACGCTGTACGGTTGCTCGCGAGTGATGTCGTACTCGGCAATCGGTCGGGCAATGGCGTCCTTTTCCTTGATCAGCAGCCATTGCTCCTTGTCACCACTGCCTTTGAAGCGCATGCGGACCAGAGCCCAGTCTCCTGTCAGCTTTTCCCCTGTCAGGGTGAACTTGAGCTTGCCTTGCCGGTAGGCCTCTTGCGGATCGCCATGGGGTTGCCAGATGCCACGATCCCAGACAATCACGTCCCCACCACCATATTGTCCCTTGGGAATAGTGCCCTCGAAGCTGGCGTAGCCCAGCGGGTGATCCTCCACATGAACTGCCAGACGTTTTTGCGTCGGATCCAGGCTAGGCCCTTTGGGGACAGCCCAGCTTTTGAGAGTGCCATCAAGTTCCAGACGGAAATCGTAATGCAGGTTGCGCGCATCATGTTTCTGGATCACGAAACTCAACGCCCGGGTGCGCGCCTTGCCTTTCTTCTGCAAATCCTGCGCAGGCTCGGAGGTGATTTCAAAGTTGCGCTTGCGGGTGTACTCGCTGACAGGCTTGGCCATGATCAGTTATCTCCAGACCACTCAGGAAGCTTCGCAGGCTTTTCAGGTCGTCGCTGCCTGGCCGTTTTGTCTGGCAACCGGAAATTGCCTTGGGTAGCCGGTGCTCTTGCCATTGCCTGTCTCCCGTTGCTTGTCGTTAAAAGTGACAGGGCTGCGCAGGCAAAAGTTTCGACTCAGTGACGGGCGTTGCAAGTCCGGGAAAACAGAGTGTCTGCCGCTGCCGATGCACGAAATCAACACCTATATTCATTCTTATTATAAAAGTATGGTTTTCCGTTCTTTTACGGAATAAATCGCAGCCTTTATAACTGGCACCACTCCCATGCTGTGAGCCAACTGTCTGCGAGGCAACAGTAGGTGCTGTTCAGCTATCAACACTGCCTGATCTTCCCAAGGAATTGTCATGAACGTTTTCTGGTTTCTTCCCACCCACGGCGATGGTCATTTTCTGGGTACGACCAAAGGCGCGCGCCCGGTCACGCTCAACTATCTGAAGCAGGTGGCCCAGGCCGCCGATGACCTGGGCTACTACGGTGTGTTGATTCCTACCGGCCGCTCCTGCGAAGACTCCTGGGTCATCGCTTCGGCGCTGGTGCCGCTGACGGAGCGTCTGAGATTTCTGGTGGCGATTCGTCCGGGAATCATTTCTCCGACGGTTTCGGCGCGTATGGCCGCGACGCTGGACAGACTCTCTGGTGGCCGCCTGCTGATCAACGTGGTCACCGGTGGCGATCCGGATGAAAACCGTGGCGATGGCAGCTTCCTCGATCACAGCGAACGCTATGAAGTCAGCGATGAGTTCCTGCAAATCTGGCGTCGTGTGCTGCAAGGCGAATCCGTGGATTTCGAGGGCAAGCATCTGCGCGTGCAGAACGCCAAGGCGCTGTACCCGCCGATCCAGCAACCTTACCCGCCGCTGTACTTCGGTGGTTCTTCCGACGCCGCCCATGATCTGGCCGCCGATCAGGTGGATGTCTATCTGACCTGGGGCGAACCGCCGGCCGCCGTGGCTGAAAAACTGGCCGATGTCCGCGAACGAGCTGCACGCAAGGGCCGCACCGTCAAGTTCGGCATCCGCCTGCATGTGATCGTGCGCGAAACCAGCGAAGAAGCCTGGAAAGCCGCCAGCACCCTGATCGAACATATCAGCGACGAAACCATCGCCGCCGCACAGAAATCGTTTTCCCGTTTCGACTCCGAAGGACAACGCCGCATGGCTGCCCTGCATGACGGACGCCGGGACAATCTGGAAATCGCGCCTAACCTGTGGGCCGGTGTCGGCCTGGTGCGTGGCGGTGCCGGTACGGCACTGGTGGGCAACCCGCAGGAAGTCGCGGAGCGCATCAAGGAATACGCGGACCTGGGCATCGAGAGCTTTATCTTCTCCGGCTACCCGCATCTGGAAGAAGCCTATCGTTTTGCCGAGCTGGTTTTCCCGCTGCTGCCCGAGCCTTACGCCAGCCTGGCGGGACGCGGCATTACCAACCTTACCGGCCCCTTTGGCGAAATGATCGCCAATGATCTGCCACCGCAGGCCAAGTGATGTCTGTGCAACTGCTGACCTTGCCGCCCTCGCCGGCTCTGGCGACCTCGATCCGGGCCACGGCTCAGGTTTTCGAGGACCCGAAATCCCGGGACTTGCTGGCACACGTGCAGCAAGTGGCGCCCAGCGATGCCAGTGTGCTGATCATCGGGGAAACCGGGACCGGCAAGGAACTGGTTGCGCGGCATCTTCACGAACTCAGTAACCGTCGCGACAAACCTTTCGTGGCGGTCAACTGCGGAGCCTTCTCCGAGTCCTTGATCGAGGCCGAGCTGTTCGGCCATGAGAAAGGTGCTTTTACCGGTGCCTTGAGCGCCAAGTCTGGATGGTTTGAAGAGGCCGATGGCGGCACGCTGTTTCTGGATGAAATCGGCGATCTGTCCATGCCGCTTCAGGTCAAGTTGCTGCGCGTGCTGCAGGAACGTGAAGTGGTGCGCCTGGGTTCGCGCAAGAGCATTCCCATCAATGTGCGAGTGTTGGCCGCTACCAACGTACAACTGGAGAAAGCCATCAATGCCGGGCATTTCCGGGAGGATCTGTATTACCGGCTGGACGTGGTCAATCTGGAGTTGAGCCCGTTGCGCGAGCGGCCGGGCGATATTCTGCCGCTGGCCCGGCACTTCATCGATATCTATAGCCAGCGCTTGAACTACGGCCCGGTGCGCATCAGCCCCGAAGCCGAGCTGAAGCTCAAGAGCTACAGTTGGCCGGGCAATATTCGTGAGCTGGAAAACGTTATCCATCACACCTTGCTGGTCTGCCGTAACGGCATTATCCAGCACGAAGACCTGCGCCTGTCGAACCTGAGGATCGAGCGTCAGGAAGAGACGTCAAGGAGCGAGGAATCGACTGAAGAACTGCTCATGCGCGCTTTTCAAAAGCTGTTTGAAGAACAGGCCGGCGCCCTGCACGAAAAAGTCGAAGATGCGCTGCTAAGAGCGGCCTACCGCTTCTGCCATCACAATCAGGTGCATACCGCCAACCTGCTGGGCCTGACCCGCAATGTCACACGGGCGCACTTGATCCGCATCGGCGAACTGGCCGTCAACAAGCGCCGCCCCGGTGAAAACCTGCAAGGCGAGCAGATGCTGCACCTATCGGTCTGAAGCCAGGGCGGTCAAACGCAAGGCCAGTGCCTTGGCCTGGATCGCCACGTCAGTGACCGCAGTACTTTCCCACCACATGCCCCGCAACGGCGGGCCCATGGCAAACAGACGCGGTGAAAAATGCCCTTGGGCATCACACACCGCGCCATCGGTATCGGCAGCAATCCCCAACGCCAGCGGCCCCGGCTGAATCAAGCCACGGGCCAGCAATTGCCGTGGCAAGGGACGGTCGACCCGACGCCAGTCGTATTCGATCCCGGTGGAGTTGATCAGGGCATCTCCCGACACCAGCGATGACTGGTCCTGGCCGCGGCGCCGGACCTGAATCTGTACCTGACCCGAAGGCTGGGTCTGCACGCCTTGCAGCGAAGCAGCCTCAATGGTCAATCGTCCCTGATGCACCAATTCAGCCAACAAGGCCGCACTCGGCGGCGGCGAGCGATGGTGATGGCTTTCCCACCATGGCCGCACATGCCTGACGAACTGCCGACGCTGGCGATCACTGGCCTGATTCCACAACCTGCCGATATTGGCACGCACTGTATCCAGCGGTGCCTGCCAGTCGATACCGCTTTCGATGGCCAGCTCACACTGCTCACGCACCTTGCGAAGCAACTGCCGGGTACTGCGAATGCTGTGATCCTGACCGAGAAAGTCTGGCCACTCCGGTGGCTGGCGACGCACATGGGGCAACAGGCCGTGGCGGGAAAACACCTTGATCGGGCCGCGATGCCCGGCCTGCTGCAAGGACACCAGCGCATCGACCATGGTGAGCCCGGAACCGATGATCAACACCGTGGCCTGAGGATCGAGCTGGCGCATGGTCTCGACATTCCATGGATCAAGCCCTGCAGCATTCAAACCACTGGACTGGCGTTGTGGCGTGCGCGCAGCGGCGTACATGCCCGTGGCCAGAACCGCATGACGGGCCTTCAACCCGCTTCCATCGGCCAGTGTGACGCTCACGCCCGACTCGTCTGTGAGCAGGTCGACCACTTCCCCGCGTATATGCTCGACACTGGAACCCTGGCCCTGGCCGATCACCTGAGCCTCTCGCAATCGTTGCTGTACATACAACCCGAACACACCTCGCGGCGGAAACAGCACCGGCACCGGAACCGACTGCTGCTGCGCCTCAGGCCAGCCGCCATCGGCCAGGTAGCGAGTCAGCCAGTGAGTCAGATCGTCGGGGTTATCGGGGTCGGCACTCATGCGGGCAGCGTTGCCATTGAGGGTATGCCCGGGCTCGGTGGCGCTGTAGGCCTCTCCCCTGCCCAGTTCGGTTCGAGGCTCGACGATCAGGATGCGCCGCATGCCGGGCTGACGCAGCAACTGGACCGCCAGCATGCTGCCACTCAAGCCTCCACCGATAATCAGGACATCGGCTATTGCAGGCTGGGTCTTGTCATCGCGCATCGAACATTGCCTCGGGCTGGTTGTATGAGGTCTGGATTTACAACACTACATTGCGAACAAAACGCAGGGTGACTTCACCCTCGTTACGATAACTGTGGGGCTGATTGCTGGGGAACATGAAGAACTCACCGGGCCCCACCTGATGCTGCCTGTCAGGCTCGGCAAAGCCAATGGTCAGATGCCCTTGCACGACATAGACCTGCTCGCTCCAACCTTCAGGGTCAGCCTCCGATGCGTAGATATCGCCGGGTGCCAGGCTGAACTCCCATAGCTCGACCTCACGCCGGGCAAGCGCCTTGGCCAATAACACCGCCTTGCTGCCGGGCAGGGTTCCGGCCCAGGCCAATTCGTTGATACGGCTGTGATCCGCCAGCTCGGGAGCCTGGATCAAGTCACTGAACGCGACCTCCAATGCCTCGGCCACACGGTCCAGAGTCGCAAGGCTGACGTTTTTCTCACCCGCCTCTATAGCCACCAGCATGCGGCGACTGACGCCGGACTTTTCCGCCAGAGCGCTCTGACTCAGCCCTGCCGTATTTCGCAGGCGGCGAACATTGTGGCTGACATGCTGCAGCACGGGCGCACGTTGGGAGTTTTCTTTGTGCACGATATTGCTCATTCGGACCCTTTGCGCATTATACTGCCCATCTTTTTGCGACGCATTGTGTGTCGCGTACCCCATAGCATGCAAGGCCTCAAGGCCTGGAAACCGTCATGAACACCATTAGCCGCATACCGCGCGTCAGCAAAGCAGAAGCGGTATTGATCCTGATTACTGTCCTGTGGGGCGGCACATTCCTGATGGTCCAGCATGCGCTCACCGTCAGCGGCCCGATGTTTTTCGTGGGGCTGCGCTTTGCTGCGGCGGCCGCCATCGTAGCGCTGTTCTCCATGAAAATAATGCGCGACCTGACCTTGCTTGAACTCAAGGCAGGCGTGTTCATCGGCACATCGATCATGCTCGGCTACGGGTTACAGACCATCGGCCTGCAGACCATTCCCAGCAGCCAGTCGGCATTCATCACCGCATTGTATGTCCCCTGCGTGCCGTTACTGCAATGGCTGATACTCGGACGCCGCCCCGGCCTGATGCCCAGCCTGGGAATTGCCCTGGCCTTTACCGGGCTGATCTTGCTGTCGGGGCCGGAAGGCGCATCGCTGCAATTCAGTCCCGGCGAGATTGCGACCATCATCAGCGCTGTGGCGATTTCTGCCGAGATCATCCTGATCGGTGCCTATGCCGGCAAGGTCGATGTGCGACGGGTCACCGTCGTGCAACTGGCAACCGCCTCGATACTGGCATTCCTGATGATCGTCCCTACCGGCGAAAGCCTGCCGGGCTTCTCCTGGCTACTGGTCATCAGCGCCGTAGGCCTGGGTGCGATGAGCGCAATCATTCAGGTTGCCATGAACTGGGCACAGAAAAGCGTCTCCCCGACCCGCGCCACCGTGATCTACGCCGGCGAACCGGTCTGGGCCGGCATTGCCGGACGGTTGGCGGGCGAACGTTTGCCGGGTATCGCACTGCTGGGCGCAGCACTGATCGTGGCTGGCGTGATCGTCAGTGAAATGAAAGCGCGGGCCAAGGTTCAGGAGCAGGAAGTGGATCAGGAAGAAGGCGTACGGAAGCTGGATCAATAACCTCCGATTCCACGCCCTGTCAGGCTCTCAGGTTTAAAACAGACACTTCTTGTAGGAAATTCCCGTAACCATGGGTTTGGAGATGCGACGTCTGGCACGTATGATGCTTGACATTTCCCTGCAGATTAGAAGCCTATGTCTCTGATAGTTCTACTGCTTCTGCCTTTCATCGGCAGCTGTCTGGCGGCTTTTTTGCCGCACAACGCACGCAACGCTGAATCCCTGCTCGCTGGCGTGATCGCCCTGATCGGTGCCGTGCAGGTTGCGTTGTGGTTCCCGCAGATCGCCGACGGCGGTGTGATTCGTGAAGAATATTTCTGGCTGCCCAGCCTGGGACTGAATTTCGTCCTGCGCATGGACGGGTTTGCCTGGATGTTTTCAATGATGGTGCTGGGCATTGGCACGCTGGTGTCTTTGTATGCGCGCTATTACATGTCACCGGACGATCCTGTTCCGCGCTTTTTTGCGTTTTTCCTGGCCTTCATGGGGGCGATGCTCGGGCTGGTGATCTCCGGCAACCTGATCCAGATCGTGTTTTTCTGGGAACTGACCAGCGTCTTTTCCTTCTTGTTGATCGGCTACTGGCACCACCGTACCGACGCCCGACGCGGGGCCTATATGGCACTGATGGTCACGGGTGCCGGCGGGCTGGCGTTGCTGGTCGGTGTCCTGATGCTGGGCCATGTGGTGGGCAGTTATGATCTGGACCGCGTGCTGGCCTCCGGCGACGCGATCCGTGCTCATGCGCTGTACCCGGTGCTATTGACCCTGATCCTGATCGGCGCGCTGAGCAAAAGCGCGCAGTTTCCGTTCCATTTCTGGCTGCCCCACGCCATGGCGGCACCGACGCCGGTCTCGGCTTATCTGCACTCGGCAACCATGGTCAAGGCCGGGGTGTTTCTGCTTGCCCGCCTGTGGCCTTCTTTGTCCGGCACCGAACAGTGGTTCTGGATCGTCAGCGGGGCCGGGGCCTGCACTCTGGTCCTCGGGGCCTACGCGGCGATTTTCCAGAATGACCTGAAAGGTCTGCTGGCCTACTCGACCATCAGCCATCTGGGCCTGATCACCTTGCTGCTGGGCCTCAATAGCCCGCTGGCGGCTGTCGCGGCGGTGTTCCACATCCTCAACCACGCCACCTTCAAGGCCTCATTGTTCATGGCCGCGGGGATCATCGACCATGAAAGCGGGACACGGGATATCCGGCGCCTCAGCGGGCTGATCAAGCTGATTCCCTACACCGCGACCCTGGCCATGGTGGCCAGTGCCTCCATGGCTGGAGTGCCGCTGCTCAACGGCTTCCTGTCCAAGGAAATGTTCTTTGCCGAAACCGTGTTCATTTCCGCCACAGCCTGGGTGGAAATGGCGCTGCCAATCGTCGCCACGCTTGCCGGGACCTTCAGCGTCGCCTATTCCCTGCGCTTTACGGTCGATGTGTTTTTCGGCCCGGCGGCAAAAGACCTTCCCCTGCTGCCCCACGAACCGCCTCGCTGGATGCGCGCACCGGTGGAGCTGCTGGTGATGACCTGTCTGGTGGTCGGTATTTTCCCGGCCCAATCGGTTGCGCCTCTGCTGGCTGCTGCCGCTCAACCGGTGGTGGGCGGTACGCTGCCCGAGTACAGCCTGGCGATCTGGCACGGCTGGAACGCACCAATGATCATGAGCCTGATCGCCATGGCCGGAGGGATTATCCTGTATCTGCTGCTGCGCAAGTCGTTCCGCCAGGAACGCTTTGTCGGCCCGCCACTGGTATCGCGCCTCAACGGCAAGCTGTTTTTCGAGCGCTGCCAGGTGATTCTGATGCATTGGGCTCGCCGTTTTGAGCGTCAGGCCAGCACCCGTCGCTTGCAGCCCCAATTGTTCCTGCTGGTCCTGACGGCGGCCGTGTTTGGCTTTATCCCGATGTATTTCAGCGGCCTGACCTGGGGCGATCGGCCGAAGATTCCGGGCTCCGGAGTGTTTGTCACGTTATGGCTGATCGCGATTGCCTGCGCCCTCGGGGCCGCATGGCAAGGCAAGTATCACCGTCTGGCCGCCTTGATCATGGTCAGCGTGTGCGGCCTGATGACCTGTATCACCTTTGTCTGGTTCTCGGCCCCGGATCTGGCGCTGACCCAGCTTGTGGTCGAAGTGGTCACCACCGTGCTGATCCTGCTGGGTCTGCGCTGGCTGCCACGACGTAACGAAGATGTTGCTCCACCCGTCAGCACGCGCCTCAGCGCCCGCACCCGGCGCATTCGTGACTTGACGCTGTCCGCGCTGGTGGGTGTCGGCATGGCCTTGCTGTCCTATGCCATGCTGACCCGCCAGACGCCCAACACGATTTCTTCGTTCTACCTCAGCCGGGCCTTGCCCGAAGGTGGCGGCACCAACGTGGTCAACGTGATGCTGGTGGACTTCCGGGGCTTCGACACCTTCGGCGAGATCACGGTTCTGGCTGCCGTGGCCCTGACGGTATTCGCCTTGCTGCGTCGCTTCCGTCCGCCGAAGGAAAGTATCGCCCTGCCCGCCCAGCAGCGTCTGCTGGCCCGCGATGTGGTCACGGATCTGATCAACCCGCGCAGCGCGAGCGATACAGCCCTGGGTTTCATGATGGTGCCTGCGGTGCTGGTGCGTCTGTTGCTGCCTGTCGCGTTCATGGTCTCGATGTACTTGTTCATGCGCGGTCACAACCAGCCGGGCGGCGGATTCGTCGCCGGTCTGGTGATGTCGGTGGCGTTCATCCTGCAATACATGGTTGCCGGAACCCAGTGGGTCGAGGCTCAGATGAGTCTGCGCCCTCTGCGCTGGATGGGCACAGGCCTGCTGTGCGCCATCACTACCGGGCTGGTTTCCATTGCGCTGGGTTATCCGTTCATGACCACCCATACCGCCCACCTGGACTTGCCGATACTGGGTGATATCCATTTCGCCAGCGCCTTGTTCTTCGATGTAGGCGTCTATGCCGTCGTAGTGGGTTCGACCCTGCTGATCCTCACCGCTCTGGCTCACCAGTCGGTGCGCAGCCATCGGCCGACTCAATTGCCGAAACCGATTGCCAGCCCTGCTGGCGAATCCGCGACTACACAAGGAGCCGTCTGATGGAAGAAGTCATCGCAGTCGCCATTGGCGTTCTCGCTGCATCCGGTGTCTGGCTGATCCTGCGCCCGCGTACCTTCCAGGTGGTGATGGGGTTGTGCCTGCTGTCCTATGGCGTGAACCTGTTCATTTTCAGCATGGGCAGCCTGTTCATCGGCAAGGAGCCCATCATCAAGGACGGCATCCCTCAGGATCTGCTCAATTACACCGACCCCTTGCCTCAGGCACTGGTACTGACCGCAATCGTCATCAGCTTTGCCATGACCGCGCTGTTTCTGGTCGTGCTGCTGGCGTCCCGCGGGCTGACCGGGACTGACCATGTGGATGGCAGGGAGCCCAAGGCATGAACTGGATGAACCAACTGATCGTTGCCCCCATCCTGCTGCCACTGATGACCGCCGGGCTGATGCTCTGGCTGGGCGAAAAGCACCGGCCACTCAAGGGCCGTATCAACCTGCTGTCGAGCATGCTGGGGCTGGGGATTTCCATCACCTTGCTGTTGTGGGTCCAGCAAAGCGGCACCATGGGTTCGATCGGGGTTTACCTGCCGGGCAACTGGGAGGTGCCGTTCGGTATCGTGCTGGTGGTGGATCACCTGTCGGCAATGATGCTTGTGCTGACCGGCATCATTGCCGTGTGTGCCCTGCTGTTCGCGCTGGCACGCTGGGACCGGGCAGGAGCCAGTTTCCACGCCTTGTTCCAGATTCAGTTGATGGGCCTGTATGGCGCCTTCCTGACGGCGGATCTGTTCAACCTGTTCGTGTTCTTCGAGGTACTTCTTGCGGCGTCCTATGGCTTGATGCTGCACGGCTCAGGACGCGCCCGGGTGTCGGCGGGCCTGCATTACATCTCGATCAACCTGCTGGCCTCGTCGCTGTTCCTGATTGGCGCCGCACTGATCTACGGCGTGACCGGCACCCTGAATCTGGCGGATCTGGCGATCAAGATCCCGCAGGTGCCGGAATCCGACCTTGGCCTGCTGCATGCCGGCGCGGCAATCCTGGCCACCGCCTTCCTGGCCAAGGCCGGCATGTGGCCACTGAACTTCTGGCTGGTGCCTGCCTACTCGGCGGCCAGTGCGCCGGTTGCGGCCATGTTCGCAATCATGACCAAGGTCGGCATCTACACCCTGCTGCGCCTGTGGACGCTGCTGTTTTCCGAACAGGCCGGGCCTTCGGCATTCTTCGGCGGTGACTGGCTGATCTACGGCGGCATTGCAACCATCGTCACCGCAGCAGTGGCAATCATCGCCGCCCAACGCCTGGAGCGTATGGCCAGCCTGAGCATTCTGGTTTCGGCCGGCATCCTGCTCGCAGCCATCGGCTTCGCCCAGCCCAGCCTGACGGCTGGCGCGCTGTTCTATCTGGTCAGCTCGACCCTGGCGCTGAGTGCGATGTTCCTGCTGGGTGAACTGATCGAGCGCTCGCGTTCATCCAATGAAATCGCGCTTGAGGATGATGCAGACCAGTTGCCACGCAATATGGAATCGCTGAACCCGCCGCGGGGCACCAATCTGGATGACGAACAGAAAGCCGTGGTCGGCCAGGTCATCCCCATGACCATGGCCTTTCTGGGCCTGAGCTTCGTGGCCTGCGCTCTGCTGATTATCGGCATGCCGCCACTTTCGGGTTTCATCGGCAAGCTGACCCTGCTCAGCGCCCTGCTCAATCCATTGGGGCTGGATGTGGCAAAGGACGAGGCGATATCCACTCAAAGCTGGATATTCATCAGCTTGCTGATCTTCTCGGGCCTGGCTTCGCTGATTGCCTTTTCCCGCCTCGGCATCCAGCGTTTCTGGACTCCACTGGAAACGCCTTCGCCCTTGCTGCGCCGCAATGAATGCCTGCCCATCGTGATTCTGCTGGGCCTGTGCATTGCGTTGACGATCAAGGCTGAACCACTGCTGCGCTACACACAGGACACAGCAGCGGCCCTGCATAATCCCACGCAGTATGTGCAATCGGTCATGGCGACACGTCCGGTGCCAGGCCCGGTCAGCACACAAGCCGTCTCGCAGGTGCAACCATGACAAAGTACTTTTTCCCCGCCCCGTGGTTTTCCCTGGCGCTCTGGGTACTGTGGCTGGTGCTGAATCTGTCGATCAGCCCCGGCACCGTGCTGCTGGGGGCCGTATTCGGGTTCCTGGCTCCGCTGCTCATGGCGCCTCTGCGACCGACTCCGGTACGCATTCGCAAACCCGGCACGATCCTGAAGTTTTTCCTGCGGGTGGGCTACGACACAGTAATCTCGAACCTGCAGATATTCATGTCGGTCTGGAACCTGAAACGCCGCCCGCCACGCTCGGCGTTCGTCAAGGTGCCATTGGACCTGCGCGACCCCAGCGGCCTTGCCGCACTGGCGATGGTCACGACTGTGGTGCCCGGCACCGTCTGGTCGGAACTGGCGCTGGACCGCAGCATTCTGCTGATGCATGTGTTCGATCTGGAAGATGAAGCTCAATTCATCGAGCACTTCAAGACAGCTTATGAGCGTCCCTTGATGGAGATTTTCGAATGACTGCACTGCTCGACAATGCCATTCTGCTCAGCCTGCTCATCTTTGCCCTGGCGATGGTGATTACCCTGATTCGTCTGTTCAGGGGGCCGTCGGCACAGGATCGCGTACTGGCTCTGGATTACCTGTACGTCATTGCCATGCTGATGATGCTGGTGCTGGGCATACGCTATGCCAGCGACACCTATTTCGAGGCAGCCCTGCTGATCGCCCTGTTCGGTTTCGTCGGCTCCTTTGCCCTGGCCAAATTCCTGTTGCGCGGAGAGGTGATCGAATGAATTCGCTACAGACCCTTCCCTTCTGGGTGCAGGTCATTACCTCGTTACTGCTGGTTACCAGCAGTGTGTTCGCCTTGACCGGCGCCTTGGGCCTGTTGCGCCTGAAGACCTTTTTTCAGCGTATGCACCCACCGGCCCTGGCCTCCACGCTGGGAGCCTGGCTCGTTGCACTGGCTTCGATCATTTATTTCTCGGCACTGAAATCAGGACCGGTGATTCACGCCTGGCTGATTCCAGTCCTGCTGTCGATCACCGTGCCGGTCACCACGCTGCTGCTGGCCCGTACCGGACTGTTCCGCAAGCGCATGGCGGGGGATAACGATGTTCCGCCGGAAGTCAGTGGCGATCGTCCCGCACGAGACTCAGTGGAAAACTGAAACGTCATTGATCACTTCGCGGGCGGCCCTGCTCGCGAAGACTCACACCCAGGCTTTCGTCACTCGCTGGCCTTGAAGGTCAGCTCACCCTTGCGCCACTTGGCAGCCTTGCCGATGGCCGCTTTCAGGGGCTTGCTCAAACCACCCTGCAATTGTTCATTGGCCGCAAAGACCATGAACACGCCATGACCTTCCTTGAAGACAATCCCGTGGCCTTCGGGAATATCGACATAGGCGTAATCGCCCAGCCCGTAGACGGTGAATTTGATATCACGGAACTTCAATTCGAACTTTCCACCCTCACGACTGGGCAGGACCGAGGCGCGAAAATGGTCGCCCACCTTGAGTTCAAGGCGCGGCTTGTCATCGACTACCAGCGCTGTTTCGGTATCGATTTCAGACATGTAGATGCCATCGGGCGACTGCTCGGTGACATAGACAAAACGTGACTGGAACTGCTTGACCAACTGCGCACGTAGATCACCGAGCACAAACAGAGAATGGGTATCCAGGTTACTTACAGCCAATGTACAAATCCTCGAACATGAAAATAAAGCTGCCTGACAAAGCCAGGACAGTCAAAAAATAAGCATCCATACAAGCCGCTGGAGCGGCTGAAATACCTGCTGACACGCACTGAAACTGCGAGCGATGATTCCATGGTCGCCACCCTGCCGGGCAGGCTGGAGGCGGATTCTACCGACAGACAACGCCAGCGGCATATATACCTTTTGTACAGAGAGATATCAGGGGCAGGAAAAGTGGCGCCATTGGGCACGCGAGACAGAACATTAGCATCTGTCGCAGGATCAATAAAAGGTTCGTCGAACTCTTGTCCATCCTCGGCACTCCGATGAAGGACAAAGCCCCCCTCTGTAGCCAAGGAGATGACATGGAACTGCCAACCCACTCGCTGCCCAACCTGTTCTCCCAACTGGGCCTCGACTCGGATGAGGATAGCATCCAGAACTTCATTGCCAACCACTCGCTGCCTGACAACGTGAAACTAATCGACGCCGAATTCTGGACACCCCAACAGGCCCGATTCCTGAAGGAAGAGCTTCGCGAAGATGCCGACTGGGCTCCTGTGGTCGACGAACTGAATGTGTTGCTGCACAAGAGCCCATGACACCTGCACGTCAATGCCGGTATCCAGCCTGATTCGTATTGGGATACCGGACACGCCCTCCCGGCTCTGGCGCATGCACGAATACGGCATCACTGAAGCTGCCGACCCGGCCTATGATCGCATTCCAGTGAGCCGAGTGATGAATGTAGCGCCAGCGCAGCAGGCGCTCTTCCTGCTCGTCCAGGGTGTAGGCCCCCCCACGGGCATAGCTGATCAACTTGCGGCAGACACCTTCGAGTTCTGGAGCGAGTCGCAGCTCTGCAGTGTCGGGAACCGGCTCGAACGGCACGCCTTCGTCACAGGCCAGCGCATGCATGACCCGCAGATAAACCCGCGACAAATGCCCGAACACCTGGCGACGTAAACAGGCAGCAGCCACCACCGTCTTGAGCCCGAAAGCGGCAGTATGCGCACGACCATAGGTTTCGCAACACTCCACCTGCAACGAGGCCTGGCGGTCCAGAGGGTCGATCCACTGTCCGGCATCCAGCGCCTGCAAGTCTTGCTGCGCCTGTAACCAGGCAGTGCTCGACTCACAGGAGGTGTCCTGGCAGAGCATGCTCATGCGGGGCCGGGTCAACAGCAGTTTTTCTTCCATCTGTGGATGATAACCACCGCCAATATCGGCATGGGCTCCCGGCAGCACGATCTCCCGGCTCCAGTCAGGGGCGATGCTGTTGAGCGCAAAGTTGCGTCGTGACTCATCACGCGCCACCAGATGCAGTACCTGCTGGGCACAGCCCGGTGGCAAATACAGATTGACCCGGTTGCTGGCAGAGTCTCGGACATTGTAGAAATCCCGGAAGCTGCCAATGGCGGCCACTGTATCGAACAGGCCGATAACCTTGAGCCTCACACTGCCACTCTCCCAGCCGAAATCCGCACTCAAGGGAACCTTGCGACTTGCCAGGACCGGCTCAAGCGCCCCCTGAGCCTGCTTCAGGACCTCGTTGATGAAATGCCGGGCCGAGGCCGCGCCGCGACTGAAACCGAAGATATCCAGCTCAAGGGCTTCAATGACACAACCGGGATTATCGAGCGTAAACGCCTTGAGACGGGAACCAAGCTTTTTGATTGCATGCTCGGCCTTGGCGGTAACGCCTGTCGTACCACGGCCAAAACTTTGCCCCGGCCAAAGAGAATCACCGGCTCCGGAAGTTGTTCCCGCGCCACTGATATAAACGGGCCAATAAGCTTTCAACCCCTGCCCATCGTTCCTGGCCACATATTGATGGCGATAAAGTGCAACCAGGCGGGCGATATTACTCAGATCGTTGCTATAACTGCTATTGGGGTCGGTGTGCCTGCCCGAACATTCGACAATGTGTTTATGGGCATTGACCTCCATCATGGCCCGACAGTCAGCCCCTATCTGGCTATTGACGCGATTATTGCCTGTACCATCGAAGAAAAGGCCTGCACGCACCGTAACACGTAGCACTGCCGTGTCAGAAACCGCAGCCCCCTTATTAACCGTCCATGTATTTTTCATCTTCCATCCATCCGTAGAAAACAACCATTTCGTATGACTGCCATTTAATGATTTTCAATACAATTGATTAAATAGCTTGCTCAGCAACACGAAACAGTCAAGCAACGGAGAGATTTACAGAGCGATCCTACAAACTGGATCAGTACTACTCTAAATAAACAATAAATAAATACCGCAACAAACAAGAAAAATAAAATCTACAAAATAAACATAGAAGTTTTAAACCACTGATCAACTCTCTTTCGTGATCCTCATAAATTACAGGCGCAAGAAAACAGGGAGGCTAAAATAGCCTCCCGGTCTGGTGACACCTCACTCCAGCCTGTGAATCAGGCCTGGCGCTGGTGCTTGTCGATCTGCTCGTGGCGCTCTTGCGCCTCGATGCAATATTTGGTCGTCGGGCTGATCAGCAGGCGCTTGAGGCCAATAGGCTCACCGCTGTCGTCGCACCAGCCAAAGGTGTCATCGGCAATGCGCGACAAGGCCATTTCCAGCTGGGGCAGCATACGCTGATCACGGTCGATGACATTGACCAGCCAATGACGCTCTTCTTCTACCGAAGCAGCATCAGCAGGGTCGGCCGGGGTGTCCAGGCTCTCGATAGCAATGCGGCTTTGCTCGATACGCTCGTGGATTTCAACCTTCATGGCCTGCAACAGCTCGACGAAGAAAGCATGCTGTTCAGCATTCATGTAGTCATCGGCCGGCATGGCCAGCAACTTTTCCTTTGTCATTTATTTCTCTATAAAAAAACGTGCATTGAGGAGCGGCTCAACGTTGCCGTAAAAGCGCCATGATCTCCAAGCGCCACCAGGCACTCAATTTACGAGGGGCGGCAGTCTAAGGCCGGCTTGGCCCGTCGGCAATACAAATGAAGGGTTTTTGTACCACAACTGCATGGATTGCCCCTGAAATCCAGCCTTGAAACCCGCCTGAGAGCCTCTGACTCTGCTTTGAGGATTCAGTTCAAGCACAAAAGGGCCTCAACAGGCCCTTTGCGCTACACATCCACGATCAGCGCTTGGCTTTACGCTTGTTGCGATATTGATCGATTACCACCGCAACCACAATGATCAGGCCCTTGATGATGTCCTGAACATAGGCATCCACGCCGACAAAGGTGAACCCGCTGGCCATGACGCCCAGGATCAGCGCGCCGATGACGGTGCCGGTAATGCGCCCGACGCCACCGGCCAGGCTGGTACCGCCGATCACGGCTGCGGCAATGGCATCCAGTTCATAGGACATGCCCATCCCCGCCTGCCCTGTCGCCGCCCGTGCCGAAGCCACGACACCGGCAAGCCCCGCCAGCAGACCGGCAATGCTGTAGACGATGACCAGATGACGCTTGACGTTGATACCCGAGGTGCGTGCCGCCTGCATGTTGCCGCCGATGGCATAGGTGTACTTGCCGTACTTGGTGTAGCGCAGGGCTATGTGAAAGATCACAGCGACGACCAGGAAGATAATAACCGGCATCGCTCCCTGGCCAATGGCGGTATAGGAATCCGAAAGCATGCTGACCGGCTGGCCTTCGGTGTAGAAACGCGCCAGCCCGCGGGCAGACACCATCATGCCCAGTGTGGCAATGAAGGGCGGGATCCCGGTGATGGCAATGATGCTGCCGTTGATCGCCCCGGCCAGCAATCCGACACCCAGCCCAACGACCACCGGTATCCAGACCGGCAGGTCAGTGAGCGAGGGAAAGACTGCGCGGGAAAAATCCGATGTCTGCGCCAGACTGGCAGCAATCATCGCCGACAAGGCCAGCACCGAGCCGGACGAAAGATCGATACCGGTGGTGATGATGACCTGAGTGACGCCGATGGCCAGCAGACCGATGATGGAGACTTGCAGAATCATCAGGACCAGTCGCTGGGAGTTGAGCAGGAAGCTCTGGTCACGAACGATCCAGCCAAACAACTCGAAGATCAGCCCGATGCCGATCAGCACCAGGAAAATACTCAGTTCGGTAGGCAGCCGCCGTTTGCTCTTGGTCGGCGCCAGGGCCGGTTTGTTTTGCAAGATCGCGTTGCTCATTTTGATTACCCTCTTGTTCTTCTTCTGCGCGAGCCCGGCCAGGCGAACTCAGTGAACCAAATGGCCGGAAGCCAGATGCATGACTTTTTCCTGGGTAGCCTCACTTCGGTCGAGGATGCCCATCATTTCGCCTTCATGCATGACCATGACCCGGTCACTCATACCCAGCACTTCGGGCAACTCGGAGGAAATCATGATGACAGCCATGCCTTCGCCAGCCAGGAAAGAAATCAGGCGATAGATTTCTGCCTTGGCCCCCACATCGATGCCACGGGTCGGCTCATCGAGAATCAGGATTCTGGGGTTGGTCATCAGCCAGCGCGCCAGCAATGCCTTCTGCTGATTGCCGCCTGAAAGCGTATCGATGCACTGTTCCAGAGAAGGCGTCTTGACGCGCAGCTTCTTGCACATGTCTTCACACAGCGCTCGCAGAGCCTTCTGCTGGACGAAACCATTGCCGGCGTAGTTGGCCAGAACGGCCATTTCCATGTTTTCCATGACCGACAGGCAGGGAAACAGACCAGTAAGCTTGCGATCCTCGGTCAGTAACGCGAAGCCTTTTTCAATGGCCTGATGCGGATCGGTAATACGCACCGGAACACCATCAAGCTGTATTTCGCCGCCCTGGCTGGGTGAGATACCGAACAGGGTTTCGGCCACATTGGTCCTGCCGGAGCCCATCAGCCCGGCGATGCCGAGAATTTCGCCGGCATGCAGGTCAAAGGACACGCCCTGGAATACACCGTCCAGACTCAGGTCACGTACCGACAGCAGCAGGTCGCCAATCGGCTTTTCACGCTCGGGAAAGAGCTGGGTCAGTTCGCGCCCGACCATCATCGAGATCAGGCTGTCGCCGTCCATGCTTTCGGCGCGTTGCAGGCCGATATAGGCACCGTCCCGGAACACCGCCACTTCATCGGCAATTTCAAACACCTCACTCATCTTGTGGGTGATGTAAATGATGCCTTTGCCCTGGGCCCGCAAGTCGGCAATGATCGAAAACAGGTGGGCGACTTCCGTCTCGGTAATGGCAGACGTCGGCTCGTCCATGATGAGGATGTCGGAGTCATAGGAAACCGCCTTGGCAATCTCCACCATCTGCCGCTCGGCAATGCTCAGGTTGCCGACCAGCTCCTGCGGGTCGAGCTTGATGCGCAAGCGCTCCAGCAGATCGGCGGTGCAGCGGTACATTTCCCGGTGATCGACCATGTGCAGGCTGTTGAGTTGTTCGCGGCCGATCCAGATATTCTCGGCAATGCTCATGAATGGCATCAGGTTCAATTCCTGATGGATCATCGCGATACCCGCCTGCAAGGCGGCCAGAGGTGTATCGAAGCGGATAGGATTGCCCCGCAGGCGTATCTCGCCGGCGTCGGGTTGATAGATCCCGGCAATGATTTTCATCAGGGTCGACTTGCCGGCACCATTCTCGCCCATCAAGGCCAGCACAGTGCCGGGACGTACCCGTAACTGCACATCATTGAGAGCGATGACGCCCGGAAAGCCCTTGCTGATATTGCTGATTTCCAACAGATAAGGGGATGGAACGTCAGTGGCGACACGATCATCGACACGGGCAGCGGACGGCGTATCGCGCTGGACATGGCGGGTAGCAGTAGCGGAACCGAACATGATCACAAACTCCTCAAGCAACAAGCTGTGGGAGGGGTACGCTGCAAGCCCTCCCTGGCATGTTCACTATTTTGATTTGAAGGTATCGACGTTTTCAGGCGTGATGAGGCGATACGGAATCAAAATGGCCTGCGGCTCGACCTTTTCCTTTTTGGCCAGCTTCACAGAGGCATTGATCGCGCCAATGGCCTGCTCCTTGGCATCCTGAAAGACAGATACCGCCAGATCGCCCCGTTTCACGGCATTCAGGCCATCGGGCGTACCGTCCACACCGGCGACAAGTACACTGCCTGATTTGACGCCAGCCTGTTTCAGGGCCATGGCGGCACCAATCGCCATTTCGTCGTTATTGGCCAGCACCGCGTTGAATGCCCTGCCCTGGGTGATCCAGTCGTTGGTCAGGTCCATACCTTTCTGACGCAACCAGATGCCGGTCTGCTCCTGATCGATCTTGATGTCGGGGTACTTGCTCAGCACCTCTTTGATGCCTTTGGTGCGGTTCTGCGTCGAGTTGTTGGCCAGATCCCCCAGCAGAATCATGACGTTGCCCTTGCCGCCCAGTTTTTCGGCGATGTATTGCATTTGCATCCGGCCCGCCTCGATGTCATCGGAGGTCACGGTAGCGACGCCTTCGGGCAACTTGGGATCATCAGGACGGCGATTGACGTACACCAGTGGAATGCCGGCCGCCGTGGCAGATTTTGTGATGCGGGCGGTAGCTGCCGTATCCACGGGGTTTACGATCAGAGCGTCGACTTTCTTGCCGATGAGCTCCTGAACCTGATCGATCTGCTTGTTTACGTCTGCACGGGCATCGACGAACTGCAGCTTTACATCATCAGGCAGGGTCTTGGCGTGGGCGCCCATGTCTTCACGCAGATAGGTCAGCCAGGTGTCATCGAACTGCGACATGGCAACGCCGATCTTGATATCGGCCAATGCAGTGCCACTGCCCAGCATCAAGGCCAAAGCCAGCGAAGTGAAACGAATCTTGGTCTTCATAAAGGTCTGTCTCCAAATTCTTGTTGTTGTTCAGACTTGGTAACGACGTAGCGAAGAGCTGGGTTACTTCGGCAGGCGAATACCTGTAGCGCCGGGTATGCAGAACAGTTGCGCATCCTTGTGCTGGACGCACATGCCGCGTGCGACGAGCGTAAGAAATCGCTCCATGACAGAGATCCAGAATGACGAGGGGGCAGAACGCTTGGCCTTTAGGCCTCGGGTAGGGGTTTTCATCGACGGTACCTATCTTTGTCTTGTTTTTGTTTGCTTGTTCCCTGTGACCTTCAGACGGATCTGACAACACAGGTGATTCGATAGTCGGCAACCTGAAAACGACTTTATTGGAAAATATTTTCCAATTCAACTCATTTTAGAATTTTATTCTATTTTTTATTTCAACCTCTCCAAATGTCGATTGCAGCAAGCCCCGGCTCTCTCCAGAGAGAACCAGGGCTTGTATGTGTTCACGCAAAAACAGGTTACTTACAAGGCAATCACTCGCCCTTCCTTCGCACTCAAGCGTGCCGCGTCCAGCACAACGGCCGTAGCGACTGCATCGTCAGCATCCACAGGATTGCGACCGTTTGCGTCAATGGAATCCTGCAACTGTCGATAGAATTCAAGCCAGCACCCCTGCTCCGAAGGAACCCGCTCACGGTGATCACCCTGCTCGAACCAGCCCCAGCGTCGATGCTCCTCGACGCCCCAGCGCTCGCCTTCGGAACTTGGCGTCAGGCCCGCCAGCGCGGCCTCCTCCTGGCCGTCCAGGCCTTCGACGCTGTAGCAACCCTGCGTACCGCTGACCCTGAAGCGCGGCCGCGGAGTGTTTTGCAGGCAACTGCCGGTCAGGTGCGAAACGACACCGTTGGCATGGATCAGGGAAATGAAAAAGGCGTGGTCCGGTGCATCGGGTGCGGAAAACTGCAATTCGGCATATACCCGGCTGGCCGGGCCGAACAGCACCAGTGCCTGATCTACCAGATGACTGCCAAGGTCACGCAGCAGACCGCCACCGCTGGTCTTGCCCACGGACCGTGGTGAATAGCGTTCGATGCTGGACTCAAAAAGACTGATGGAGCCGAGCACGTCGTTATCGATCAGCTTGCGCACTGTCAGAAAGTCCGAGTCCCAGCGCCGGTTCTGATAGACACTGAGCTGCACGCCCCGCCGCTTTGCCGCGTCTACAAACTCACGGGCCTGGGCAGCGTCATCGGAAAAGGGTTTGTCACTGACGACATTCACGCCCAACTCGATGGCTTCCAGTATCAGGGCGCGTCGGGAAGCCAGCGGCGTGGATATCACCACAGCATCGACACCGGCTGCGACCAGATCGGCCAGAGTATCGAAGGTCGCGACATCGGGATGATCGTTGGTCACTTCCTGCCGCCGCTCGGGTGAGCGGGTAACGACCCCCACAAATGTTGCACCGGGCAAACTCGAGAGCAGCGTTGCATGAAAATAACGCCCGCCCTTTCCATAGCCCACCAATCCTATTCGCATGAAGTTCTCCTTTTATTGTTGTTATCTCTAACAACACTTTTTCAGCCGTAGAACTCGGGACGAGCGGCCAGGGTCACCGGCACGATTGCCCCACTGCGCTGCGCCTCGACGCAGGCGTCGGCGGTCACGGCAGCGGCATAGCCATCCCAGGCTGAAGGCCCACCGACTTTACCGGCATTTACACCATCGATGAAAGCCTGCAATTCGACATCATAGGCCGCGATAAAACGATCCTTCCAATCCATCAGGATGGCATTCGACAGCTTGGCTTCGCTGCGCAACTGCACTTGCGAAGGCTCCGGCAGCCTGGCAATGCCTCTCTCGCCCACCACTTCACACTGGATGTCATAACCGTACTGGCAGTTGACGAAGACCTCGACGTCGATGCGGGTTCCCCTGGCGGTTTCCAGCAGCACGATCTGCGGGTCCTTCAGGTGCGCCAGCGCCTTGGAGGACTTGCGCGGGAATACCACTTGCACCGAAACGTAATCATCGTCGAGCAACCAGCGCAGCACGTCGATCTCGTGGATCAGGGTGTCGGTGATTGCCATGTCAGTCTTGTAGTTCTCGCCCACGGTCGGGTTACGGTGGGCACAGTGCAACATCAATGGCTCGCCGATCCGGCCGCTGTCGATCACCGACTTCAGGGCACGGTAGCCTTCGTCATAAGGACGCATGAAGCCCACTTGCACCAGACGTTTGCCGAACGCGATTTCAGCATCGACGATACGACGACAACCTTCTGCGGTGACCGCCAGGGGCTTTTCGCAGAACACTGGCTTGCCTGCGGCAATCGCCGCCAGCACGAATTCTTCATGGGTCGGCCCCCATGAGGTCACCAGAATGGCCTCGACATCGGGCGCAGCGATCAACGCATGACCGTCGGCATAGACCTCGGCGGTGATATCCAGTTCACGAACCACATTTGCCGCCTGTTCGAGATTGATATCGGTGACAGCCACCACCTGACTGCCCAGCAGGGTCTTGCTGCAACGCCGGATGTGATCACGACCGATTGCGCCAGTACCGATTACGCCTAATTTCAAAGCCATTGCAGTGCTCCTGTTGAATGTGTTCCGAATGAATAACCGCAATCAATATTGACGGGCCTTGGCCAGTTCCTTGTTGAGCTTTTCGTACACTTGCGCAGTGGTGCCGGTAGTGGATACCTCGGCCACGCCTACCCGCCACCAGGACAGGTAGTTATGGATCATGGTCTTGGGCAGAACCTTGATATCGATCAGGGTCGAAACCGTCTGCCGTTGCGCATCCGCCAGGGCCTCACGCAGTTGCTCAAGGGTGCTGACCTTGTAGGTCTTGCAGCCATAGGCCGCAGCGCTCATGGCAAAGTCCACCGGTACGAAGCCACCGTCGAGCAGACCGGTTTCCGGGTTACGGAAGCGGAACTCAGTGCCGAAGCTGTTCATGCCGTTGCCCATTTGCAGGTTGTTGATGCAACCGAAAGTCATGTTGTCCAGCAGCACGATATTGATCTTGCGCCGCTCCTGAACCGAGGTCGCCAGCTCCGAGTGCAGCATCATGTAGGAGCCGTCTCCCACCAGTGCGAAGACTTCCCGCTGCGGCGCGGCCAGTTTGACGCCCAGTGCCGCATTGACCTCGTAGCCCATGCAGGAATACCCGTACTCGACGTGATAGGTATCGACTCCGGTACTGCGCCAGGCCCGCTGCAAGTCGCCCGGCAGGCTGCCTGCGGCTGCAACGATGATCGCGTCTTCGGGCAGGCTGTGATTGAGCACGCCCAGCACAGCGCTCTGGGTCAGGCAGGAACCGGTCAGCTCGATGAATTCGCGCAGTACGGCCGGGTCCATGTGGTCATTGATTTCAGGAGTGAAATCCTGGGTCTGATATTCGGCGGCATAAATGCGGTCGACTTCAGCATCCAGCTCGGCCCTGGCACGTTTGGGGGCGTCGCCCCAGGCTGCGTGGTAGTCGCTGGCCTGCAAATCCTGATGCAGGGCCTGCAAGGCTTCTCTGGCATCTGCCAGCACCTGCACACCATCCAGTTTCTGCACGTCAAAGGCACCGACATTGAGGTTGAGAAACTGCACGTCCGGATTCTGGAACAGCCATTTCGACGCGGTGGTGAAGTCGCTGTAGCGCGTGCCGACGCCAATGATCAGATCCGCTTCCTTGGCCAACTGGTTGGCGGCCAGGGTTCCGGTTTCACCGATGCCACCCATGTTCAGCGGGTGCGCCGAAATAATCGCGCTCTTGCCTGCCTGGGTTTCTGCAAAAGGAATTGCAAAACGTTCGGCAAATGCCTGCAAAGCCTGGGCAGCACCGGAGTAACGCACTCCGCCGCCACAGATCAGCAAAGGCTTGCGCTTGCCCTTGAGCAACGCCAGCGCGTCATCGAGCATGGCCCGGCTTGGCGGACGGCGGTCGATACGGTGTACACGTTTCTGCAGGAAGCTGTCAGGGTAATCGTAGGCTTCGGCCTGTACATCCTGAGGCAAGGCCAGGGTCACGGCGCCGGTCTCGGCCGGATCGGTCAGCACCCGCATGGCACTGAGCGCAGCACTCATCAATTGCTCAGGGCGATTGATGCGATCCCAGTATTTGCTGACGGCCTTGAAGGCATCGTTGGTGCTGATGCTCAGGTCGTGGAATTGTTCGATCTGTTGCAGCACCGGGTCAGGCTGACGACTGGCATAGACATCGCCCGGCAGTAACAGCAAGGGAATACGGTTGGCAGAGGCGGTTGCGGCGGCGGTCAGCATATTGGCAGCGCCTGGACCGACCGAAGAAGTGCAGGCGTAAATCTTGCGCCGTAGATGCTGTTTGGCAAAACCGATGGCGGCATGGCACATGCCCTGCTCGTTACGGCCTTGATGAACAACCAGATCGCCGCTGTCCTGCTCCAGCGCCTGTCCGATCCCCAGCACGTTTCCATGGCCGAAGATCGTGAAAACCCCGGCGACGAACTTGCTCTGTACGCCATCGACTTCGACGTACTGGTTATCCAGAAACTTCACCAGGGCCTGGGCCATGGTCAATCGGGTTGTACTCATGCTCGCACCTTTGTTCTTGTGGTTGTCTCTTCGCGAATGAATTCGCTCCTACAGGTTGTGTGGGAGCGGATTTATCCGCGAAGGCAGCATTGGGACAGATGGCTCATGCTCTGCTGGATTGCCTGGGGAATGTTGTCCAGGGCATGAACACTTTCGGCAAACGGCTCGAAGGACAGATGCCCCTTGTAGCCACCGGCCAATAACCGTTCGATCTGCCCGGCGTTGCCCAGGATGTCCGCATCGCCCACCAGAACCCGATGGCCATCGCGAATGCTGTTGAGGGGGGCCTGAGCATCTTCGACACCCGAGATATGCACCAGGCCGGTCATTTCGGGAAACAGCTCCACTTCACCCGCCAGATGATGATGGAAGGTGTCATGTACCAGACGGAACACATCCAGCCCGCCAATCGCCCTGATCGCATCCACCGCCTGACGCTTGAAGCGCAGCGCACATTCCTCAAAGCCCAGAGGCTCGACGAAACCGAGGATCCCGTGTTCGCGCAGGATCGGCGCCAGCTCGCTCAAGGCCGTGCGCAGGCCTGTCGCACGCTGTACGGCATTGCGCGTATCGGTGCGGTCGTTGAGCGGGCACATCACCAAGGCTTCGGCGCCACAATCGCGGGCATATTGCGCCAGCTTCGTGGCCTGGGCGCGGCGTTCGTCATTCCACACATCGAACGGATACAAGGCATTGATCGACAAAACACGCACGCCTCTGGAGGCGCATAGTTCGCGAACGGTCTGCGGCGACGTACCGTCTTCGATCTCGATGCCTTTGAGATCGTTGCGGATCTCGATTGCATCGGCCCCCAGTTTCACTGCCAGATCGACGAAATCCGGCAGTGACAAGCGTGGGGCGACCATACGATTCAGGGCAAAACGCAGAGGGTGGCTCATTGTTATTGTTCTCCACAATCCATTGTCTGAAGGTTACTTGGCGGTTGGCATGCTGAATTCCGGGCCTTTGGCGATGCTGTCCGGCCAGCGTTGCATGACACTCTTGTAGCGGCTGTAGAAGCGCAGGCCTTCTTCGCCATAGGCATGGTGATCGCCGAACAGCGAACGCTTCCAGCCACCGAAAGAGTGCCAGGCCATCGGCACCGGAATCGGCACGTTGATGCCGACCATGCCGACCTTGATGGAGCGGGCAAAGGCACGGGCCACGCCGCCGTCGCTGGTGAAGCACGACACACCATTGCCGAACTCATGGGCATTGATCAGCGCCACGGCGCTGGCGAAATCCGGTACGTGGACGATACCCAGCACCGGACCGAAGATTTCTTCCTTGTAGATCTGCATCTGGGGCGTGACGTTATCGAACAGCGTTGCACCGACGAAGAACCCTTGCTCGGCACCTGGCACCTTGAAGTTGCGACCGTCGACAACAAGCTTCGCACCTTCCTTCACGCCCTGATCGATATAGCCCTCGACCTTGGCTTTGTGTACGGCAGTGACCAGCGGCCCCATATCCGAATCGGCCTGCATGCCATCACCGACCTTGAGCTGGTCGATGCGCGGCAGCAGTTTTTCGATCAGTTGCTGGCCGACATCGCCCACCACCACGGCAATGGAGATCGCCATGCAGCGCTCACCGGCCGAACCGTAGGCCGCGCCGATCAGAGCGTCAGCGGCCTGATCCAGATCGGCATCGGGCATCACGATCATATGGTTCTTGGCCCCGCCCAATGCCTGAACACGCTTGCCGTGGGCAGTGCCTTGCTGGTGGATGTACTCGGCAATCGGCGTCGACCCCACAAAGGAAATGGCCTCGATGCCCGGATGTTGCAGCAGGCCATCCACAGCTACCTTGTCGCCCTGCACGACGCTGAATACGCCGTCCGGCAAACCGGCTTCCTTCAGCAGACGCGCCATCAGCAGGCTCGCCGAAGGGTCACGTTCCGAAGGCTTGAGGATGAAACAGTTACCCGTGACCAAGGCCAGAGGAATCATCCACAGTGGCACCATCACCGGAAAGTTGAACGGCGTGACACCGGCACAGACGCCCAGTGGCTGACGCAGGTTCCAGTTGTCGATACCGCCGCCGATGTTGTCGCTGAAATCGCTTTTCAGCAGGCTCGGCGCACCGCAGGCGAACTCGACGATTTCAATGCCGCGAACGACTTCGCCACGGGCATCGGACAGCACCTTGCCGTGCTCGCGACAAATGATCTGCGCCAGCTCTTCGTGATGTTTATCCAGCAGTTCCTTGAACTTGAACATCACCCGCGCACGGCGCAGGGACGACTGGTCCGCCCAGGCGGGGAAAGCAGCCTGGGCCGAGGCGACCGCTTCGTCGATGGTCTTGAGGCTGGCCAGGGCAACCCGCGCCTGAACCTTGCCGCTGACCGGATTGAACACATCGCTGTAACGCTCGCCATCACCGTTATTCAACTGGCCGTTGATGTAATGGCCGATAACCGGGGACTCGCTCATCTGACTGACTCCAAATCGAAAGTGGTTTAAAGATCCAGCAACCAGCTGTGCTGCGGGTCGTTATTGAAATGCCAGGCGCGCGTCGGGCCTGCCATCACGTTCAGGTAATACGACTCGTAACCGTACGGCACGCTGACCGGGTGATAGCCTTTGGGCACGGTCACCAGATCGTTGTTTTCCACGGCCATGGCCTGATCGATGCTGCGATCGTCGGTGTACACCCGCTGGAAGACGAAACCCTGAGGCGGGTTGACCAGGTGGTAATAGGTTTCTTCGAGATAGCTCTCGTGGGGCAGGTTATCCATGTCGTGCTTGTGAGGCGGATAGCTGGAGGAGTGCCCGGACGGCGTGCGCACTTCAACCACCAGAAGCGAATGGGCCTGTTCCGTATCCGGCAGGATGTCGCAGACATAACGGGTATTGGCACCCTTGCCGCGAACGCTGCGTTTCATGCTGTCCGGCGTGATAAGGCGCGCCGAGCTTCGCCTGGAGCTGTCACCGGGCGCCTTGCAGACCGCCAGTTGCGCAGGCCCCAGTGCGGTGAAATGTGCCTGACTGTGGGGTGGCAGGTACACGGCGAAAGGCGACTTCTCTTCAAAGACCGAGTGCCGGTCGCCAATGTTTTCCCAACTGAAAGCGCCCTGCCCCAATGCCTCACCGCTCACACTTGCGTGCCCGGTGAGCAACACCACACACAGCTCATTGTCTTCGGCATTGAGGGACAGGCGCTCACCGGTTTCCAGACGGTAAGCGGCGAAGCCTACATACTCCAGCGCACCGTCCTGCAATTCGACGATGTCGCGTCCCTGGGCCTTGCTTTTAGTCAACAGATTCATTGTCCAATCCTCCGTTATCGAGCATCCACCAACAGTTGGCGCAGCGTGTCATAGCCTTTTTTGGCGTAGACATAACTGGGGGCAACAGCAGGGTCCTGCTCGGCTTCAACGACCAACCAGCCGTTGTAATCGGCTTGCAGCAATACCTTGAGCAGCGCCGAGAAATCGATGTCGCCATCGCCAGGCACAGTAAAGGTGCCGTTGACGATGCAGTCCGGGAAACTCCAGAGATTGTTGCGCGCCAGTTGCACAACCGGCTTGCGTACATCCTTGAAGTGAACATGACAGACGCGGTCGATATGTTTGCTCAGCACCTGCAAAGGCTCGCCGCCGCCCATGTAGCAATGGCCCGAATCGAACAGCAGGCCAACTTCAGGGCCGGTCAATGCCATCAGGCGATCAATGTCCTGAGGCGACTCGACGTAGGCGCCCATGTGATGGTGATAAGCCAGACGCACACCCTGGGAAAGCGTGAAGCGCGCCAGCTCCGTGAGTTTGTCGGCATACTCGCGCCAGGCCGCATCAGTGTGAAAGCGAGGGCGTTCGACAAGGGGAATACGCTGCCCCTGAATGGAATCGGCAACTTCACCATACACCAGCACCGAAGCACCGTTTTGCGACAGCAGTTGTACATGGGAGGTAATGGCTTCGATTTCCTCGGCCACCGAGCGCCGCGCCAGACGACTGGAATACCAGCCTGACACCAGCGCCAGACCGTAAGGGCGCAACACATCGCCCACGCCCTTGGCGTCCTTGGGAAACTTGCCGTTGAGTTCGAAACCTTCGTAGCCGATCTCCTTGCCCTCGCTCAAGGCCGTGCTCAACGGCGTTTCGCCGCCCAGCGCCGGCAAATCGTCGTTGCTCCAGGAAATCGGATTGATGCCGATGCGGATATTGGATGCGGAAACAGACATGGCTGCACCTTTTCTTGTTGTTATCACTGCGTCAATGACGATGGGGTCAGGCGCGGGCTTCGCGCCAGGACTCGATCAACCAGATAAACGTACCCTGCACCTGATTTATCAGGGTCGCGTCGTCGATTTCACCGTTCATCCAGGCACGACTCGGCTCTCTGAAAATCGTCCGGCCAACGGCAAATCCCTTGCAGGTCGTGCTGCGACGCGCCTGGGCAAAACCGACGGCAAGCTGTTCGACCGGAGCATTGAGCCCCAGCAGCACCACGCCACGGCAATACGGGTCACGTTCCTGAATCAAGGCATCCAGTTGCTGCCAGACTTCGGCACTCTGCGCTTCGATCTTCCACCACGCAGGATAGATGCCCAGGTTGTACAAACGCTTCAGGGCGCGGTACATCACATCCGGATGAGTCGACGGGTGGTCCTTGGGCGGGATGATTTCCAGCAGCAACTCATGACCACTGACTTGCGACGCTTCGTACAGCCCCTTGATCTGGGCTTCCTGCTCCAGGCGCAGAAGCGGCTCATCGTCAGGGTGATACTGAACCAGACACTTGATGATCTGCTCCTGAGGCCAGCTCAGCAGATTGCTGCCAATGGAACGGCCATGCTCGAACGCCAACGGCCTGGAACCCTGCACCTCCACTGGTCGGGCAACCCACCAGTCGCGACCGGTGGCAGCATTGAGGGAGTCCTGACCGAATCGCTGGTCGGCAAGCAGGCCGACATCAGCGTCGATACCACGCTTGCGCAGGTCGGCTTCGACACGATCGACAGCGGTTATAAAGAGCTGTTTGAGCTGACTGATGCTGCCGGGATCGCGGCCGGCCTGCTGGGCAAGCTCCACCAGTTGCCCGCGATGATCGAAGGCAAAGATGAAGAGCTGCTTCCATTGTTTGCGCGGCACACTGACCTGATGCAGGCGTTGCAGAGCAACGTCGCGATCCGGCCGGGTGATCGGCACCGGGCTGTTGAACAGGTAATCCAGCTCCGCCGGTGTCGGCATGGCCGGAGCGCAGGCATGACGCGAAACCACCAGTCCGCCACAGGCATTGGCCAACTGGCAGCAACGCTCGTCGCTGGCGTCCTTGAGCCAGCCACTGAGGTAGCCGGACATGAAGGCGTCTCCAGCCCCCAGCACATTGAGCACTTCGACCCGAACGCCAGGGTAAATGGCGCCGTCTTCGAGCCGGGCCGGGATAGCACCGTGAATCACGGTGCAGCCTTGCGGCCCGAGCTTGACCACCAGGGTTGCAGCGGTCAGCTCACGCACCACCCGCAATGCACCGAGCAGGTCCTGGGTTCCGCCCGCGATAAGAAACTCTTCTTCCGTGCCGACGATCAGGTCAAAACGCGGCAGGATGCGCTGCACATGCTGGCTGACGTGCTGGTTGGCAACAAAACGGGTTTCGCCATCGGCCTTGCCAGCCAAACCCCACAAGACAGGCCGGTAGTCGATATCCAGAACTCGTTTGACGTTGTGCTTTTCAGCGTAATCCAGCGCCTGGCTGCTAGCCTTGAAGACTTGTTCAGTCGAGAAATGCGTGCCTGTAATCAGCAGAGCCTTGCTGGAGGCAATCTGTGCTTCGTCGATATCCTCGGCGCGAAGGGCCATGTCGGCGCAGTTTTCGCGATAGAACACCAACGGAAATGTTTCACGATCTTTCAGGCCCAGCAGCACCATGGCCGTCAGGCGCTCGGGATCACGCTTGATCGCGCTGACATCACAACCTTCACGAGCCAGTGCTTCAACGAGAAAACGCCCCATGTGATCATCGCCAACGCGGCTTAGCATGGCCGACTTAAGACCCAGACGGGCCGTGCCGAAGGCGATGTTCGCCGACGAACCACCCAGGTACTTGGCAAAGCTTGAGACATCTTCCAGCCGCGCTCCAACCTGCTGCGCGTAGAGATCGACGCCAAGGCGTCCGAGGCAGATCAGATCCAACTGACGCCCACTGACAAAGCGAGTCTGGCCCATGGTGGCTCCTGTTATTTTTATCAGCCTGCATGTCACGCAGCCGGTGCGTGAAATGCCTTTGGTGAGACAGAGCGTAAAACGTCCGGCAGCATCAATCAATAATTATTCTATAATTTTTTAAAGTGGAATATTTTTTCCAAGACGGGATGCATGGAGTGCTGGCACACTTGGCAAGCAGGTGAGATATAGTTCAAGGCTCTGTACGAAAGCAGCCAGATCAATGCGCAATCAACGACACTCGGCAATTTTCGTACAACGCCTGGCGCCCTAAAGAACAAGCAAAAAGGATTGAAATATGAACAGCACCGAGCAGCCTTCCCTGCCCGACACAGGCCTCGATACGCCACCGACCAGTGCCGAAGGTCTGCTGCGGCTGATCACCAATGAATATGACAGCCTGCCACGTCAGCTCAAACGTATTGCCAGCTACATGAGCCAGCAGAGCGACAGGATCATGGTCGATCGCATCAGCGATATCGCCCGTGAATGTGAGGTTCATCCTTCAGCCATCGTGCGCTTCTCGCAGCGCTTCGGCTTCAGCGGCTTCAGCGAAATGCAGGCGCTGTTCCGCGAGGCTTACACCCACAAGACCACGCCGGTACAGAATTACCAGCAACGCATTCGCAACATGATTGCCAACAAGTCGCAGAAAGCCCGCGGCGGCGATCTGGCCCGTGAATGTGTGAATGCCACCCTGTCGGGCCTGGAGCGCCTGGGCGCGGACCTGGACGACGACGAATTCGAGAAGGCCGTGGATCTGGTGGTCAACGCCGACAATATCTACGTGGTAGGCGTGCGACGCTCGTTCGCCGTGGCCGATTATCTGGTCTACAACCTGCAACACACCAACAAGCGCATTCACCTGATCTCGGGGCTGGGCGGCAGTTACCGGGAACAGATGCGCAGCGTGCGCGCCAATGATCTGGTCATCGCCATCAGCTTCACGCCCTACGGCAAGGAAACCCAGCATTGCCTGCGTATCGCCCAGCACAATCAGGCCAAGACGCTGATCATCACTGACAGCAACCTCTCACCTTTGGCCAAGCGGGCCAATTCGGTGCTGTTGGTCAATGAAGGCAGCTCGTTCGCCTTCCGCTCGTTGAGCGCCACACTCTGCCTGTGCCAGGCGCTGTTTATCGCCGTGGCCTATCGCCTGGAATTGAAGGTGGACGAAATTCATGAACAGGCAGGTTTCGAGGACTGAGGCAATATTTCAGGGCGCAGCCTTTATTAGAGAGGCTGCCAGTTATTTGATTGGCGTCAAAAACATGAATACATTCATTTGAATAAAACTTTTCAGTGATCCAACACAAAACAATGCTCGTATTAGCTACAAAGTTGAACATCATTATCATCTGGACGTTTTTTTCATAATCCGTTGTACAACCCCCCGAAGTGCCACCTATAGTGCCATCATCGCAGAAGGATACGCACGAGTGCCCTACGCACCAAAGGCCGAAGGACAGGAAACTTCATTGCAACTTCCTCCTGAGCCAAGCCACCATGCTATTTAACTCAAACAAAAAAGAACTGATCTCCCTCCAACAGACTATTGAGCAACAAGCCTGGCTGTTAAAAGCAATTGATCGCTCTATGGCAACCATCGAATTCGACCTGAATGGCATCGTGCTCAGTGCCAATGACAACTTCCTGAAAACCATGCATTACCGACGCGAAGATGTCGTAGGTAAAGAGCACCGGATATTCTGCCTGCCCGAATACGCGCGCAGTGCGGAATACAGTCAGTTGTGGTCACGCCTGCGCGCCGGAGAATTTGTATCCGCAACTTTCCGTCGGGTAGCAGGTAATGGTCAGACCGTATGGCTGGAAGCCAGTTATAACCCTGTCAAGGACGAGTCAGGCAAGACAGTGAAAATCGTCAAGTACGCGATGGATATCACGGCCAAGGTCCAGGCGGACAGCGAGGCGAAAAACAAGCTTCAGGCCCTTGATCGCGCCATGGCCGTGATCGAATTCGATCTGGAAGGCCGGATTCTGTGCGCCAACAGCAACCTGACCAACCTGATGGGCTACAGCGAGAAAGAACTGATCGGCAAGAATCACCGCCTGTTGTGCCCTCAGGAAATCAGTAGCAGCAGCGAATATGTCGACTTCTGGAAGCGCCTTAACAAAGGCGAGTTTTTCAGCGGACAATTCAAGCGCGTCAACCGCCACGGTCATGTTCTTTGGCTGGAGGCCAGTTACAACCCGGTTTACGACACCGACGGGAAGCTCTGGAAGATCATCAAGTTCGCCTCGGACATCACCTCACGGGTCGAGCAGTATGAACGTGATGCCAACAGCGCAGCACAGGCCTATCACATATCGGTACAGACCCAGAAAGTCACCGAGCAGGGAACCCAGGTGATTCAGCAGGCCGCTACCGAAATGCGCCAGATCTCGGTGAACATCGAGGACTCGTCGCGCATCATCACGCAACTGGGCGAACGCTCAGAGCAGATCACCACCATCGTCAACACCATCCGCAGCATTGCCGAACAGACCAATCTGCTGGCACTGAACGCTGCAATCGAAGCGGCTCGTGCGGGCGATCAGGGTCGTGGTTTTGCGGTGGTGGCCGATGAGGTTCGCCAACTGGCAGGACGCACCAGCCGCTCCACAGCCGAAATCTCGGAGATGATCGGCGTGATCCAGAACGAAACCCGCCAGGCCATCGACAGCATGGACAACACCCGCAACAACGCCGTCAAGGGTGTCGACCTGGCAGATCAGGCAGGCTCGGTGATCGTCCAGATCAGCGAAGGCACCAGCAATGCGGTCGATGCGGTCAAGATGTTTGCGCGCCAAGATATGGGACACTGATAGACAGCCGCTACTTCAAAACCATGCGAGGGGGCCTTGGCCGCGACAAGTTTCATCAGGCGCTTCGTCGCGGCCAAGGCCCCTCCCACGTCATGACAATGTGCTTTCACATCCGCGCTTGATTCTTTGCGCTGAGCTTCTTGGCCTTTTTCTCCAGCACCCCATAGACCAGCAACGCAATCAGCAAGGGCAACAGGAAGTAAATGGCCCGGTAGCCGATCAGACCGGCCAGCAGGCTGCCCTTGGAGAATTCCTGGGCCAGTAAAGTGATGAACACGGTTTCCAGCACCCCGAGCCCTGCCGGAATATGCGTGATGACGCCAGCAATGCTGCTGATCAGCAGCACACCCAGAATCGCCGGATAGAACGCATTGTCCGGTAGCAAGGTGTAAATCACCATCGCCATCAACGACCAGTTCAATGCTCCGAGACAGGCTTGCATCAAGGCCTGCCGGAGTGAAGGCAGGACGATTTCCTGGCCACGCAGGTTCCAGGAACGCCGCCTGGAAAAGCGGCACGCCAGCAGATAGGCAAAGCACAGCACCAGCAAGCCCACACCGATCAACTGCAAGGAAACCGTGCCAACCTCCCAGGCCTTGGGCAGTTTCGGAAACCCCATCGAGAACACGAACCCCGCCAGCAGCATATAACCCAGCCAGTTGGTAATCAGGCTGAAGCTCAGAATCCGGGTAATGGTCGGCACATCCAGCCCAAGACGCGAGTAAAGGCGATAGCGCAGGGCAATTCCGCCGACCCAGGAACTCAGGTTGAGGTTGAAGGCATAGCAGACGAAGGTCACCGGGACGACCTGCTGGATCGACAGTTTATGGCCCGTGTAATAACGCGCCAGAATGTCGAACCCGCAATACGTCAGGTAACTGGCCAGCGCCACCAGTACCGCAATACTCAGGGTGCTGGCCTTGTAGGATTGCAAGGCATGGCTGACTTCCTGCCAGTCGAGGTTCTTGACCAGCATGAACAACAACACCGGCACCGCAATGAAGAAAAACAGATTCAAGCCACGCTTGGCCCACTTCCATCGGGTTCCGTGACTGCTGCTCGATGATGCATAGGCGACCTGTGTCATGACGATTGCTCCCTGTCCGGCAAATCCTGGCTGACCTGCTGCTCGATGACCCGCGCCTCTGGCATTACATCCCCAGCCCTCAAGGGCTTGAGGCGCACACCATGGACGGGGAACAACCCGGCGATGGCCGGAAAGTGCCGCAGAAAGTGAAAACACAGAAAAATCATTGGCGCACGCCACCACTGGCCACGTGCCGCGCCCTTGAGGTTGATCTGGGTGCTGTGCTCGGCAGCCAGTTCGCGCAGATGCTCATGCAGATGTTGATTGAGGGCCGGGTCACGAATGAACAGATTGGCTTCCAGATTCAGCGCCAGGCTCAAGGGGTCCAGATTACTGGAGCCGATGGTGGACCATTCGCGGTCGATCAGCGCGACCTTGCCATGCAGCGCCCGCTGTTTGTATTCATGGATCACGACGCCATCGCGCAGCAGATAGGTGTAAGTCAGCCGTGAACAGACACGCACGAACGGCATGTCCGGTTGCCCTTGCAGAATCAGCGTGACCTTTACCCCGCGCCGCGATGCATTGCGCAGCTCTCGCAGAAAGCGATAGCTGGGGAAAAAGTAGGCATTGGCAATGGTGATTCGCTGGGTCGCACTCCGAATGGCCTTGAGGTATTGCTCCTCGATATCGGTGGTGTGATTACTGTTGTCACGTTCGGCCAGCAGCATCCGCGCACTGCCAGCGTATTTCAGCTTCAGGGGAATGGGTTTCAAGGTGGCACGGACCACCGGGTTGAGCATGTGCAGCGCGCTGCGATGGATATCGGCGAGAATCGGGCCACGCACCAATACGGCGTAGTCCTGTTTGGCCGTAAGCCCTGTGTCGGTCATGTGGTCGACGCTGTAGTTGATGCCACCGATGAACCCCAGTTCACCGTCGATCACCACCACCTTGCGGTGCAGGCGCCGGAACAGATTGGTACGCATGCCCATGAAGCGCGGACGCGGGTCGAACAACTGGATCTGGATGCCGGCATCGATCATGGTTTTGACGAATTCGGAACTCAAATCCGAAGTGCCGTAGTCGTCCACCGTGACCACCACCCGCGCACCATTGCCCGCGGCTTCGATCAAGGCCTGCTGCAAGCCCTTGCCGATACGGTCCTCGAAAATGATGAACGTCTCGACCAGCACTTCCTTGCGAGCCGCACGGATACACTCGAAAACACGGGAAAAGAAATCCTCCCCGTTGATCAGCAACTCGACACAATTACCGTCGCGCCACTGCCCTCGCTGCTCCCTGGCATCGTTGTTCATAAGGTCACCTCCACCGCCAAGGGTGCATGATCGGAAAGATGGGACCACGGCCGGTTGGACAGCACTTTGGGCCTGTGGCTCGTCGCGTTGCGTACATAAATCCGATCCAGCCTCAACAGCGGCCAGCGGGCTGGAAAGCTCTTGGCCGGCGCGCCAAAACGCTCGACAAAGACTTCATGCAGCCCTGTGCCTTCAAGCAACGCATCGGCACGCAAGCGCCAATCGTTGAAATCGCCGGCAACGATCACCGGCACACCGGCCGGCAGACGCTCCATCAACTCGGCCAAAAGCTTGAGCTGTTGCCGCCGATGGCTCTCGAACAGCCCCAGATGCACACAGACCGCATGAACCTGCCCGTAATGCGGGACTTCAAGAATGCAGTGCAGCAACCCGCGCTCTTCAGTACCGTGAATGGAGATATCTAGGTTTTCGTGCTGAACGATGGGGTATTTGGACAGCAACGCATTACCGTGATGCCCTTCCGGGTACACCGCGTTGCGCCCGTAGGCAAAGTCCTTCCACATGCTGTCGGCAAGAAACTCGTACTGCGAAATCGTCGGCCAGTCCTTGATGCGCCGGGCATGACTGTTGTGTTCGCCATGGACTTCCTGCAGGAACACGATATCGGCGGACACAGTGCGCACCGCCTCACGCAGCTCCGGCAGAATGAAACGGCGGTTGAAGATGCCGAAACCCATATGCATGTTCATGGTCAGCACATTCAATGAAATGTTCGCTGATACCGGCGTTATGTTGCCCAAGGGGGGACTGGGACTGGCACTGGTCAAGGCTCGCTCCTTCACGACATTCAAGTCATATGAAGCCGGACGAATGCACAGGTTCCGTCGTTTGTCGAACAGGCAGCCGCAGATTCAACTATCTGCCAAAGACGCAATCGAACATGGACCTCTCCCATGCTTTCAAGGCATGAGGTTTACTTAATGCACAACTAGCCGAAACAGTGTCTGAAGCAGGCTTTCTGAAACCGCCTAAGCTATTCAAGATCAGCCTTGAGACAACATGACAAGGATACCGGCAGTGGATTCACCGTCTTCTGAAAGCTATACCTACCGGGCCAAATGGCTGCATTGGGCCATGGCCGTCCTGATCGTGCTGGCTTATGCCTTGATTCTCAGCCGTACCCAGTTCGGTAAGGGATCGGAATACCGAGTATTCGTCGTCCAGAGCCATTTCTGGGTTGGCATCGCGATATTGGCCCTGGCATTCTTTCGCGTTGCAGAACGCCGTCGCCATCGACCACCGGGTATTATCCCGCCGCTTGAAGGCGTGCTGCGCCTCGCGGCAACCGTGTCGCACTACGCCCTGTATGCATTCCTGTTCGCCCAGCCTGTGCTCGGTCTACTCACGGTCGTGGTTGAAAAAGGCGCGTTGCCGATCCCGCTGACAGATGTGCTGATCCCCTGGCCATTCCCTACTTCGGGCCGTGTAGCCGAGCAGTTCGAGGACCTGCACAAGTTGCTGGCCTCGATCTTTTATTACGTGATCGGGCTGCATGCGACAGCTGCGATCTGGCATCACTTCGTGCGCAAGGACAATACGCTCAAGCGGATGCTGTAGGAGAGGATTAATTGGCCTGTGCAGACTGTATGATTGCCAGCGTTCACTCCCATGGATCAAGGACACCCCATGCGCACCCGGCTGTTGACTGCTCTGGCCCTTGCTGTCGGCTCTGTTTTTTGCACTCAGGTTCAAGCCAGCGGCGATGATTCCTGCTACCCGAACTGGACAATCCTCAAGGAGCGTCTGGATGTCTGCAGCAATCTGGCTTTCCTCAGCCCCGGTAACGACAGTCAGGTCAATCTGCGCTTGCTGCTGGCCGATCAGGGTGCGCTGGCGCTGCAACCCCACGCACTGAACAGCGACGATCTGGCGCAGGGTTATGGCCCGGTGCCCTTCCCTCTTTATCGTCTGGGCGCGATCAAAGTCCGGGACGAAGCTGAATCCCCGGAGCAGCCTGTCAGCGCGGCCTTGATTCCATTGCTGGAAAAACTGGGTATCAAGCACGAAGTTACCGAAACCGCTGGTGATGCGTTCCTGCAAGGAGAAGGCAGCCGCTGCCGCAGCAATGCGCAAACCAGCGCTACGGCCTTTATCGAGCAGTTGGTCGCCAGCCCTGCGTTGAACGACAGCGAACGCCGCTCGCTGGCCAATGCCCGCCTGCAATTGCTGACAGTGTGCGGCTGGGACGCCAGCCAGCAGGTCAGCAAGATCCCCGCAGATCTACCGTCCTCGACCGGCAAGGCATTCGCCACGTATCTGCGAGCCGCCAGCGACTTTTACAGCGGCCGTTTTGCCGAGGCATCGACAGGCTTTGCTGCCCTTGCCGAAAGCCCGCAGCCCTGGCTCAAGCAGACCGCGCTGTACATGAGCGCACGCACAGCGTTGAACGATGCCCAGCAAAACGCTTTCAATGAATATGGCGAACGCTCTGCCGAGCAACTGGACAAAGCTGCGCTGCAACGGGCCGAAAGCGGCTTCGAGCGGTATCTGCAAGCCTATCCTCAAGGCGAATACGCCGCTTCGGCTCAAGGCTTGCTGAGGCGCGTTCACTGGCTGGCCAATGATTCCGACAAACTCGCCAGGGATTTCGCCCTGCAACTGACTCAAACCAGCGATGCGCAACGCAACGTTTCTCTGGATGAACTGGTGAGCGAGGTGGATACCAAGCTGCTGACGGTCAACCGGCAGGCGGTGCAGACGCCTTTGCTGATGGCCATCAATGACCTGATGTGGATGCGGGAAAAGTCGACCCCGAAACTGACCGAAGCAGACCTGCAAGCGCAGAAACCGATCTTTGCCGAACAGCCTGCCCTGTATGAGTACTTGCAGGCTGCATTTGCCTTCTATGTCGAAGATAACCCGGCAAAAGCCCTGACACTGCTGCCGAGCGAACCACCGGCCACGCTCGACTACCTGAGCTTCAGCCAGCAGATGCTGCGCGGCCTGGCACTGCAAGCCCGCCAGGACTGGAAAGCCGCACAGGCCTTGTGGGAGCACCTGCTGCCGCTGGCCAAACAGCCGCTGCAACGCGAACAACTGGAACTGGCTCTGGCCATGAGTTACGAGCGAGACGAGCAATTATCCCGAGTCTTCGCAGCGGACTCTTCGATCCAGTCGCAACAGGTACGTTACACCCTGCTCAGACATGTAGCCGATGCCGATCTACTGCGCCAACAGACCACCCAGGGCCCGGACGCCACCGAGCGCAATACCGCGCTGTTCGTCCTGCTTTACAAGGACCTGTTGCGCAGCCGCTATGCCGACTTTGCCGAGGACTTCAAACGTTTGCCAGCCACGCTTCCCGACGAGAAACTGGGTTACAGCCTGGGTTATGTGTATGAAAAGGGACCCGAACTTGCCCTCTTCCACTGGCAAGGCGACAAGGCCCAGTCCGGCTACACCTGCCCGGACATCGCCCAGACAGCCGCGGTCTTGCAGGCTGACAGCAAGAGCCCGCAAGGCCTGAACTGCCTGGGCGAGTTCATGCTGCGCAACCAGCTGGACAGCATGCCGCTGGACCAGAAGCGTCACGCCGACAGCCTGGGCGGTACCGCGCCGGGGTTTGCCGGTGAGGCCTTCTCCCGACTCGAAGGCTACAAGCAGGTCATCGCCAACCCCAAGGCACCACGCGACGACAAAGCCTACGCGCTGTTTCGTGCAATCAACTGCTATGCGCCCTCGGGCTATAACAGTTGTAACGGCAAGGATGTCGAACCCGCTGTACGCAAGGCCTGGTTCAAGCAATTGAAAGGCGAATTCGCCGATACCCGCTGGAGCAAATCGCTGCAGTACTACTGGTAAATCGCGATGCGTTTATGGCGTTTTCTGACGCTGCTCTGGCTGCTTGGCCCGCTGCATGCCTGGGCAGCGGTGGATGCCTCGGATTACGATGCTTTCTGGCTATGGGGCGGCGTGACCTCGCAGCCAGTACTGGCAAAAGCCAAGACGCTGTACGTGCTGCAAGGCCAGATCAGCACCTCACGCCGCGACCCGCAACAGCGGGTCAACTTCATCGCACAGGGAATGGCCGTAACCCGACTGCCTCAGGAACAGCTCTGGGTGGTATATCGCGCCCATACCCTGCGCTGGCCAGAGCCGGTCTATCGCCAGTTGCTTGGCCAGGTCGAACGCTGGAGACAGACAGGCAATACCCTGGTCGGCATCCAGATCGATTTCGATGCCCGCACCCGCTACCTGAATGAATACGTCGACTTTCTGCGCGACCTGCGCCGCCGTCTGCCACCCGAATACCGCCTGAGTATCACCGGCCTCATGGACTGGAGCAGCAACGCCGACGCCCGCTTCATCGGCGACCTCAAAGGCGTGATCGACGAAGTGGTGGTGCAAACCTATCAGGGCCGCCACAGCATCCCCGACTACGCCGCCTACCTGCCACGCCTGAACCGCCTGGGCCTGCCGTTCAAGATCGGCCTGATTCAGGGCGGCGAATGGCAGGCGCCGGGGTATCTGCAAGACAACGAGTGGTTCAGGGGGTATGTGGTTTTCTTGCAGAATCGATAATGCGATAGCTCCTGCAAGATGAGGGTTCGGGGACTACGCTGAAACCTCCACCCTATCTCCCACGTTGCACAGGATCAGGAGAACATCATGACTCAGCATGCAAGCCTCGCCGGTAAAGTCGCACTCGTTCAGGGCGGCTCACGCGGTATCGGTGCCGCTATCGTCAGACGCCTGGCCAAGGAAGGCGCGGCCGTTGCCTTCACTTACGTCAATTCCGAGATCAATGCACTCGACTTGCAGGACAGCATCGGCGCCAACGGCGGCAAGGCACTGGCCATTCGTGCCGACAGCGCCGATGCCACCGCCATTCGCCACGCCGTAGAGACCACCGCCGAAACCTTTGGTGGCCTGGATATTCTGGTCAACAATGCGGGCGTGCTGGCCGTAGGCCCGCTGGATGAGTTCAGCCTGGAAGACTTCGACAGAATCCTGGCCATCAACGTGCGCGGCGTGTTCATTGCCACTCAGGAGGCGGCCCGCCATATGAGCGAAGGTGGCCGCATCATCAATATCGGCAGCACCAATGCCGACCGCATGCCTTTCGCTGGCGGTGCGCCTTATGCCATGAGCAAGTCTGCACTGGTGGGCCTGACCAAAGGCCTGGCCCGTGATCTCGGCCCGCAGGGCATTACCGTCAATAACGTACAGCCAGGCCCGGTGGATACCGACATGAACCCGGCCCATGGCGAATTCGCTGAAAGCCTCATGGGTTTCATGGCCATCCCGCGTTATGGCAAGAGTGAAGAAATCGCCAGTTTCGTCGCCTACCTTGCTGGCCCGGAGACGGGCTATATCACCGGTGCCAGCCTGACCATCGACGGCGGCTTCAGCGCCTGACCCGGTCCGTAACACATCCACCTCATCGTCCCCTCGCCAGGCAAGGAGGCCGGGGATGAACCTGAAAGCTGCACTTTTTGCTTAACCGCATGAAAATTCTGAAAAAAAGTTTGCGTTCAGAAAACGTTTCGACTACATTAGCGCGCCTCGACAGACACAACAGTCTGAAGAGATACGGTGAAGTGTCCGAGTGGCTTAAGGAGCACGCCTGGAAAGTGTGTATACAAGAAATTGTATCGAGAGTTCGAATCTCTCCTTCACCGCCAAATTAGAAAAACGCGAAGCCCCTGAATTCACAGAATCTCAGGGGCTTCGTGGTTTTCGGCGTTTGAAAAATGTTCATGGGATGCACATGAAAAAGATCGTGCTACTGACACTGGCCTTGCTGGTCCAGACAACCGCCCAGGCTGCTGGCGATGCAGAAGCAGGCAAGGCGGTCTTTACCCGACTCTGCTCCGGCTGCCACAAGATCGGCCCCTCGGCGCGCAGCGCATTCGGCCCGCCTCTCAACGGCATCATCGATCGCCAGGCCGCACAATACCCAGACTACAAGTACACCCCCGAGATGCAGGCTTCCGGCATCATCTGGACCCGCGAAAAGCTCAGCGCCTTCATCAAGGACCCCAGCGAAATGGTCCCCGGCACCCGCATGAAACTCTGGTGGATGGGTAACGATCAGCGCATGGAAGACCTGCTGGAGTATCTGGAAGCAAATAAGTAGCCCGCTTTTTGTGGGAGGCAGCTTGCTGGCGATGCCATGGAACAGCCGCCTCCCATCGACCTGCTTCACTGCCTAAAAGGGCGTGATTGACCTTACTTTTCCGGATTGTAAGGCGGGTAATCATCCTGAGTGCCCTTCTCCTTTGCCGGCGTCTTTGCAGGCTTTACAGGATCCATTTGCGGGTCTTCGGCATCGGGGGATTCTGTATTGAAATCCGGGTCGTCTGAGTTGCCAGTCTTCGAGTTATCGCCTGTCATGCCTACCTCCAGTCAGATCGGTTTGAGTCTGATACCTGAACGTCAGAAACCCACACCCCACAGGAGTGCGACGCAACAGACCAGCGGTAGCCGCAACCAGACGCAAATGCTAGCCTTGCGCCCTCAACGGAGAGACTTCATGAAATGGCCTTCACTGGCGCTGGCAGCCGCAGCGCTGAGCTTCAACGGCACTGCCCACAGCGAAATATTCAAATGCACCTCACCTGAAGGGCATGTGAGCTTCGCATCCATCCCGTGCGCTGAAGGCGACGTAAACAGCTCCCTACAAAGACAAGGCCCGCCCAAGATGCTGCGCCAGGGCGAACCCGTAGACCATGCCCACAAGGTCAACCTCAAAGCCACCGAATTTCTGAAAGTCAGCGGGCGGGCGAAGGTTACTGTCTACGAGACGGAAAGTTACAAGCAATACCAGCGAGACAGACCACCGCCACCGACTGCCGTGTCGCAGTGCAAGAGTCCGCTTTATAACAGCCAGTGTTTTGATCCGTCGGGTGGGCTGTCTTCGAAGAAGATGGGGAAATAGGATGTATGCAGTAAGTGAGCAAAAGTCCAATCCGTGGGAGGGGCCTTGGCCGCGACAATCTGCTCAGACGCTGAAAATCTGTTGCCTGGATTAAGCTTTCGCGAATAAATTTGCTCCAACCCCGGTAGGAGCGAATTCATTCGCGAAAGGAACGTTACCGTTTCACCTGAGGAATAATCAACGGTACATAGATAGGCCCGGCAGGCGCTGGAGGTTTTACTGCGCCGTCGTTCTCGACCACTTTCACGCCCTTGCTTCTGATCGCATCAAACAGACGCACAGTGGCCTCACCATCGATATAACCGCCCTCATCAATCATGGCGCTCAAGGCAAGCTGGCGTCGCTCTTCAGTCAACTGCACCTGTTTGTTCTTGAGAAACGAATAGAGCGACACCGTCCTGAGTGCAGCCAGATCGACACGGGCAATTTCCGTGTACTTCATCTGTTTGGCATCCCAGCCTTGCACATAAAGCCCGGTTGCGGTCAGGGCGTAGGTGCAGAAGTAATACGGGCCAGTGGTGGAACCGGGAGTGGAGACGATGACCGAGCAGCGTCCGTGCTGGGTGATTGGAGCGTTCAGGTCTGGGACGTCTTTGACGATTTGGGAAGGGAATTGTGTTCGGTCGTAGTAGATGGTGGCTTTGTCGTAGGAGGTGGTGTTGCAGGCTGATAGAAAAATTGCAAGAACAAGGGGAGACAGGGGTTTCAAAATATGCATTGGAAAGAGCCTTGAAGATTAAAAAATATAATTTAAAACCAAAATTCAATTAAACTGATCCTACAACCCAAGATTTTAACCTGAAATCAATACCCACCAACAACGAGACCATTACCAATCTCTCTGGCCAGACAAAAAACTCTTTATAGCACCCCACCACTTAACCATCCAATATAAAGTCAGCATAATCGATACTGGGGCACCAACCAAAAAAAAAACACATACTCCGACTCAGTCTGAAATACCAACGACACAAGCATGGACGCGATAATACCAAAGAAAGCACTCACGCCTAAAATCACCGAAAATAAAGCGATAAAAGCAAAAACGGCACCAACAAAACTATTCTTTCGTACTATCAACCTCATCACAAACCAGCCCCCCCCCCTGCCTGCCAAAAATTTAAAATACATAGTCATTGCCGTCCCGTAGGGTTTAGGAAAACTCCCATCTCCAGAGTCAATAAGCCCCTTACCAATATCAGAGACTTGGTTGTGTGCGGCCATCCGGTTAGGTATTCCAAGGATATCTATTTTCGCGACAGCTACGTTATCACTTCGCCACTAACCAGACGGCAATCCAGCTCGAACGTCCATCACCCGTTGGGTATATGACTCGAGAGAAACACTCGGGATTCCCCCCAATCATTACACCATATAACCCGCAGATCTCATCTGCGTAAGCACCGCCTCATCAAATTGTTGATCAGATATACCCCTAATCGATTTGGCACTCTTCCATTTCCATATTACAGGAAGAATTCTGCTATCCAAAAGATCAAACTCTTCCAAAAAAACATCTGCCAAAGCGTATTTATCTAAATCAGGAACAAACTCCAGCATCATATTCAACACAATGCTTGGCGACTTTCCGTCCAGTATTTGCGCTAGCAAATGTCTATTTTCCGAAAGTGACATAGGTAATTCCGCCAATAGTGTCAATTTTTTCGACCTTAGTATATCCGTATTTCTGGGATATTTGGCCTGTCCAAGTATTCAAAGCAGCATTTTCTTTTGACATTCCATTAGCAATATTCTGCAGATACTGAGCAGTGTTAACGCTGTCAGTACCCGTCTCCCAAGCCCCACGGATTTGATTGACCTGGATACCTTCATTGCCGAGGCGTTGCATTGCGCTGGCGAACATATCAGTGCCTGATGCATCGTAATAGGGATGATTCTGGGCTGCACGAATCTCAAATCCCAGCACTCCCGCTTTATCCACATTTACGACCAATCCTGCTACGCCCTCAGGATTGCCGTACCTAAGAGTAGTACCCCCATTGGACACACTCATCATAAAATCATTTGTGATATCTACTTTGGGAATGGGTGGCTCAATTCTCCCCAACTCTCCTTTTGCGCCTTGGCTTCCTTTGGCAACATCCGCACCAACAGCACGCGCCTCACCTCCAGTATAATTCTTCCAGTCTGGATGATAGGGGTCAAGCCTCATTTCATCCGAAATCGTTACGATGCCACGGGCAGAATCCTTTACACCAGTAACATACCTAGCCAAAGTTTCAAGAAGCTCGCTGGCTTCCTGGAACCTTCCTTCTTTAAGTAATTGTCGGCTCTTGGCAACCCCTAGAGATATAGCATCCCCAACTACCGGCACTAAGCCAATCGCTGCAAACATATAATCTAGCGAGTCTTTTGCTTCGGCAAAGGCCTTAGCATCTCCTACACCAGGAGTCAAGTCAGCCCCCAAAGATAGCATGCTTTTTGCAATGCTAGTAGAGATTTCCCTCATAAAAAAATCATCAAGTATCTTTATACTGCGTAATTCACCCTGAATCGTAAAATTCAATAACTCTGGATCACTCAGAGCCTGCCGTAACTGCCCTTGTGCTTCGGGAGTATTAATATTCCTCAACAAATCATATCGCGCTATCTGGGCCTCTATTCGTCCAGCAGTACAAGCAGGGCTTGATACTGCCCCATTACAAACAGACCAAAGTTCTTTATCGCGACTTAAATCCAACTCAATAAGCTCATCTCTACGCGCACAAGCTTTTTGATCTCCAGCCTTACAACCCTTTACAGCTTCAAAGCGCTCGTCATTCTCAGCATGATTTAAATAATTGTACTGCGTTGCATTCGCTGCCACTGCTGCTGCAATACCAACATCTGAATTATTAGCAGCAGCACCTAGCACGCCAACAATCTGTGACAAAGCCAACAAATTGGCCTTGGCCCGGTCATATTCAGCAGTGCCCTGCAGGAGATTTGCGGGCAGGAGTTTGTCCCCCAACAAACCCACCAGAACTTCGTTTGCCCCACCGGCCAGAGCGCCTGCGCGGAAGTCACCGCCCATAGCTTCGGCTAACAGGCCACCCAAACCAGCATGCAAAAGAATCTTGGCGATACTACCGTCAGCAAGAGGCAAGTCACCGATTTGTCCAGCAATTGTGGCACCGCCGATGCTAGCTGCCGTACCCGCTGCCGCGCTTACCAGATTGTCCGTGAAGCTCCCGCCATACACCGCTGTTTTAATCGTTGCATCGGCAACTGTTTTTATAGCGGCAGTTTTTACACTTGCGGTGGCCGGGTTGTAGCCAAGCTCGTTGGCCACTCCTGCGGTCGCGACTGCCACCGCGTACCCTTTAATGCTGTCTTTTGAGGTAACATCTTTCAGAACCTTCCCGAGGTTACCTCTGTTGTCAATCGTACTGACGGTTGCTTTTGTCGCGACACTGATGGCACCAGCCTGCGCCATCGTGGAAAAACTGGCCATCATTGGCCCCATGACAGCGGCCAAGGCAATTGCAATGATGATCTGCGAAGCAGGGCCCAATCCTGAGTTGCTGTACTTGAAGGACTCATGGATTTCCTTCACCTGCCGCCAATCCACATCTCCGCGCTTCTCGGCATCCTTGAGCCAAGCCAGTTGCGGGTCGGCCTGTACCATGGCATCAATGGTCTGACTGACGGTTTGCTGATCAATATGCTTAATATCAATTTTCAAACCATTGACGGCCTTGATACTCAGCTCGCCTTTGGCAACCATCTGCGTCTGACGTAAGGTTTCATCAGTCCTACCTTTACCTTTGGATGAGGTCCAAAAGGCGTCGTTATTACTCTTGGTATGACTCTCATCATGCAGGTCCTTCACCCCCTCAAAGGTGATACCGCCACCGCTGTCAATGGTCAGATCATTGCCACTGGTAAGCTTGGCCACCTGATACAACTGGTCGCCACCGCTCTCCAGCGTCAGGTCACCGCCGGAGGTGATTTCGCTGCCGACATTGCGGATGTCGGTTACTTCATCCCGCTTGGTTTTCTTTTTGCCCCAACTGCCTTTGCTCTTCTTGTCGTAGAGGTAGTAATCACTGTCCTGCGCGGCCAGGATGCTGAGGTTTTCGCCTGCCGAGAGGTTGGCGTTTTCGCCTGCGGTGATGCGGCTGGAGATGACGGCCAGGTCCTGGCCTGCGTTCAGGGCAATGCTGCCGCCAGCATTCAGGTCGGCGGAGACTTGTTTGACATGGTCGGTCTGGACGGTGAGTTTCTTGCTTCTGGACAGGGAGTGAGTTTCGTCTGCCGCCGAGCTGATGGTCATGTTCTCGGTCGCGGCCATGGCGATATCGCGTTTGACGTCGATTTCGCTGGCGACAACATTGATATCACGGCCTGACAGAGCCATCAGGTCACGGCCTACACTAACGCTGGAGCCCAGTTGCGTGATGCTGGACTGGGTGTTCGCGCCTTGTACCTTCGCTGTTTCGATTTGTGTCGCGCCGATATTCAGGTCACGACCGGCAATCAGGCTGAGATCGCGACCGGCCTGCAGGGTGCCACCGATACTCATTACATCGCGCCCGGCCTTGATGGTCAGATCGTTTGCAGATTCAACACGGGCAGCGCTGTCGGCAAAATCCTGATATCCCTCCGCGCCGACAGCGCGTGTCACTGTCCGCTCGTTGATGACATCCCCACGAGTGGCAGTCAGTGTTACATCACGGCCATACAGGATGCCGCCGGCCTTGTTGATCAGGTCGTTGCCTGCCAGCAGGTCAAGGCGATTACCCGCTTCGATCAGACCAACGTTAACCAGATTGTTGCCTGCCGTTGCCGACAGGTTATTGGTCGCACGCAATGTACCGACGTTATCGAGATCGTCACCTGCAATCAGCGTGACGTCGTTGCCGGCAATCAGCGCACCAGTCGGGCCAAGGCGGTTGTTGGCCTGGGCCAGGTACAGCACAGGTACCAGGACTTTTTCGCCATTCACCTCATGTTCTTCAAGCCACACGATGTCGTGAGTCAGGGCAGCCACTTGTTTTGAACTCAGCGATACGCCCACTGCCAGGTTCAGTTGCTCCTTGCTGGCGATGGCGTTGTTCATCAGGTACTTGAACTGGTCTTCGTTGGAGGTCTGCCCCGCCAAGAACGCCTGACCAGTACGGGCCACGACGGCTTGCTGGACGAGACGCTGTTCGTACAGGCCATCACCGAGACGTCTCGCACTGGCTTCCGGGTCGTAACCCAGATTGGCCAGCAGGTAGTCCGAGCTCATGAACTGGCGCAGTTCGGTCAGGACCGGGTTGGTTTCGATCAGGTATTTATGCGGGTTGGAAGGCGCGGCGGTGCCAGGCAAGGCCTGGACACGGGCGACCTGAGTGCTCGGCACAGCCGTCGGCGTGGTTGTGCCGTTCTGGGCCGTGGTGTTGTTGGAAGCCACAGGGGTAATGACGGGAACAGTTGTCGCCCCTTGACCGGGCAAGGGAACGGTACCGTTCTGGCCCTGAACCTGTGTCACGTCGGCAACCTGCGTCAGACCTGTGGACCCGGCGCTATGGCCAGTGAGCTGCAGGCGGGTTGCTGAATCGACAGGGGCGCTGGAGTCAAATGCGGAAGCGTTGGCACTCAGCCCCGAGTTCTGGCGGACCACATCAGCCAGTTGGCGAGTGGCCGCCGAAACCTGCCCGGCTGTCCCGAACTGAAGGGTTCTGGCCTGGGTATCGGAAACGGTTTGCTCGCGTTGGGCGACAGATACGCTGGCACTGCCAAGCGTCCAGTTTTGGGGCGCAGTGCTGGTTTGAGTGGCGGCGACGTTACTGCCGGTCTGGGCACTCAGACGGAACAGGCCGTTCTGGCCGGAGGGCAGGCTGAAGCCTGGCAGAGTAAGTGGGTTGACTTGTTGTTGGGACAAGTCGGGGGGCAACTGTGGATTAAGGTTTATAACGGTAGCTGTAGATACGCTAGGCAATGTCGTCTCAAACGACCTGCCATTTACATTAGAAACAAGTTGCCCTTCAAGAACAACACTATTGGTAAGATTTTTAGTAGCATTTATACTCACACTGCCGCCCGCTTGAACAACAGCATTGGCAGCTGAGGCTGTTCCCGGCTCAGTGATAATTCGGGCATCATAAAACGAAGCACTTGCTACAGCTTCCGGCAGTGCCGATGGCGCAGAAGGATTATATGCTGGCGATGGAGCAAAAGCTCCAGCCTGAGTTGCACTTATCACACCCAGATATCTTTTCCACCCAATGATAAATAGAGGATCTTTATTAGCAGAAATACCAAATTCAAACCGTATGGCAGATTCATTCCATTGACTATCCCAATAACGAATACTTCCTAGGCTTCCCGACCTATCCACAGTAACATTATACTCCGGATCATGTATAGAATTATAACTCATTATTGAACGCCAATAAGGCAACACGAAACCAGATCTATTATTATAAGGAAGCTCAAATGATTTCAATATCGAATAGGCACCCAAAGCAGCACCTTCATTAGTAAAGCTCATTAAGCCAGCACTAATATCCCCACCTGCAGAAATAACAGATGCATAATTCAGAAGAGCATTACCAGCAATATCCAAATTGCGACCTGATGATAAAGTAGACGAAGGAGAGTCCTCCTTTACTGTAGACTGATATTTTTCAAGTAGAACCATATGCCCCGCACCCGGCGATGACTCCCTCAGCCCTATAGCACCAGATACAAGCACAGAAGAAACATTGAAAAAATCTTTTCTATTTTCGATAGAAGCTGCATTCAGCCACATATCACCATCACTTTTTATATTTCCGGAAACGTTTTCCAGACTATCCGCCCAATTTGCCGAGCGGTCCTTAGCGACATACAAGCTCCCCATGCTGTAAATATCGCCATACCTATTAACAAACTCCCTACCTAGCAGGGACATATCGGAACCACTGAATATCAAGCCTCGATCGTTGAGCACTGATCCAGCACTTAAAATCAACCGATTATTACTGGCCAATGTTCCATAATTATTCAATTCACCTGCATTAATCGTCAGTTGTTCTACAGCACTCACTCTCCCTAGGTTAGTCAGTCCTCCACCTATATTGACTGTGCTGACACCGCCACCTGTCAGATACCCCTGACTCGCCAGATTCAGTTGTGCAGCACTGATGTCAAGAGAACCAAGACTGCTAGTACGCCCACCTCCCGCATACCCCCCGCTCAGGTTCATGCTCAGCGTCCCATCACTGGCAATCACCCCCTCATTCGTCCAGCTTCCGCCCGTGCCTACAAAGGCGCTCGAGGCCAGCAGTTGCCCGCTGGCAGTCTGGTTGAAGGTGCCGACGTTGACCGTCAGGCGCCCGGCCTGGATCACGCTGCTGTTGGTCCAGTTGTCCGCCGTGACGGTCAGGCCGCCGC